>NZ_AYVK01000030.1:0-77481 GCF_000503155.1 Mesorhizobium sp. LSJC285A00 | reverse complement strand
TTTTTGTCTTCGCGCTCGGCTATTACATCACCCCGACGCTTGTCGGCGGGCCGACAGACCAGATGATCTCCAGCTACATAGCCTTCTACACCAACAGCACGCTGAACTGGGGCATGGGCGCAGCGCTTTCCCTGCAACTGCTGATGATCCTCGTATTGTTTGCGTTCCTGTTCTGGACGGCATCCGTCCTCTTCCGCAGCAAGGCGCATGTCGCATGAGCGCCGACCGCTTCCGGAAATGGCTGATGTTTGCCTATGCGGCGACGTTGCTGGCTTTCATCATCCTGCCCCTGCTGATCGTGGTCCCCATGTCACTGACCTCGAGCAATTCGCTGGCATTTCCAACGCCGGGCTGGTCGTTGCGCTGGTATGCCGAGCTGTGGGTCGACGAGCGCTGGCCGAACGCGCTGTGGAACTCGGTCGTCATCGGGCTATCCACCACGGTCCTGGCTTTGCTGCTCGGCATACCTGCGGCGATCGGGCTCGCTTGGGGTGATTTTGCCGGGAAACGGATCCTCTACGCGATCATCGCCGCGCCTTTGGTGACGCCGGTCGTCATCGTCGGCGTCGCGGCCTTTTCATTCTTCGCCACGCTGGGACTCGTTGGCAACAAACTATCGATCATTTTGGTGCACACGGCGATGGCCGTGCCTGTGATGCTGACGACCGTCGTCGCCAGCCTTTCGACCTTCGACCGGACGTTGGTTCGTGCGGCGGCATCGCTGGGCGCCGGCGCCATGCGCACCTTCTTCAAGGTGGTGCTGCCGCTGATAGCGCCGGGCGTCGTTACAGGGGCCATCATCGCCTTCATCATTTCTTTCGACGAAGTCGTCGTCGCAAGCTTCCTCTCGACGGGCGCGGAGCGAACCTTGCCCCGCATGATATTCTCCGGGGTTCGCGAGTCCATCAGCCCTGCCATAGCGGCCGTCGCCGTGCTGCTGATCGCTTTCTCGGCGATCCTGCTTGGGGTCATCGCCATCCTGCAGAGCCGCTCGCAAGCTCTCCGCGCAAAGGCATCGGCATGAAACTGGTTCCGTCGGTGCGGCAACTCGAGACCGAGATGACGGCGTGGCGGCGGCATCTCCATGCCAATCCCGAGCTCGGTTTCGAAGAGTTCGAGACGGCCCGTTTCGTGGCGGACAAACTGCGCGCGTGGGGCATCGAGACGACCGAAGGCGTCGGACGCACAGGTGTCGTCGGCACGCTCAGGGGCAGGCTCGGCGCTGGTCGCAGCCTTGGCATCCGCGCCGACATGGATGCCCTGCCGATGACTGAGGCACGGCCGCTGGTGCATGCGTCCCGCACCCCCGGGCGGATGCATGGCTGCGGCCATGACGGCCATACCACTATGCTGCTCGGCGCAGCCTCGGCGCTTGTTCGCTCGCCCGACTTCGCCGGCACGGTGCATTTCATCTTCCAGCCGGCCGAGGAGGGTCGAGGTGGGGCGCTTGCCATGCTGAACGAGGGCCTTTTCGAGCGTTTCCCCTGCGATGAAGTCTACGCGCTGCACAATTGCGAACGGCCGCTCGGCGAGATCGCCGTCCACCGCGGAACGGTGGCCGCGGCGGCCGATCGCTTCGAGATCGTCGTCCACGGAAGGGGCGGCCATGCGGCGATGCCGCATCTGGCGATCAATCCACTCCCCATCGCCGCGCGCATCCTGCTGGCAATCGAAGCCCTGCCCGGCCGCGTCACCGATGTGCATTCTCCCGCAATCGTCACCGTTGGCAGCCTGCGTGCAGGCGAAGCCTTCAACACCATCCCCGATACGGCGTTTCTGACCGGCACCGTGCGCACCTTCGACCACGAGGTTCAAAAGACGCTGGAGTCGGCAATCCGCCGCATCGCGAAAAACGAAGCTGAAGCTTTTGGCGCCGGCGTCGACCTCCGCTACGAAACGCCCTTCGCACCGACGATAAACACTGCGGCGCAAGCCGACGCGATGATCGCGATTGTGAACGAGGTGATGGGACCGGCAAGTCTCGTCATCGATCCGCCTCCCGAGATGGGTTCTGAAGATTTCTGCTACATGCTGGAACAGCGGCCGGGCTGCTATTTCCTGCTTGGCCAGGCGGACGCTGCGCACCAGGCCGCCGCGCACGACACCAACTACGATTTCAACGACGCAATCCTGCCGATTGGCGCGAGCCTTTGGGTCAGGCTCGTGGAGCGCCGCCTATCAGCCAGAGGCGCATCGTGATGCAACTGACGGAAAAGGACATCGTCTGGCGAAGCCATTGGCTGCGGCAGGCCCTGCCCGAGGACCCGAACCTTGCGCCTCCGCTCGAAGAGGCGACGCAGGCCGACATCTGCATCGTCGGCGGCNGCGGCGGTGGCCCGAGCGGCCGCAATTCCGGAATGGTACTTTCGGCATGGACGAAATACAGCGCGCTCGCCGCGCTGCGCGACGGAAACGATGCACTTTCGATCATCAAGGCATCCGAAGCCGCAATCGGCGGCATCGAGGCTTTCTGCAAGGCCGAGGGAATAGACAGCTGGTTTGATCGCATCGGCTGGATCTGGGGTGCGACGTGCGAAGCCCAGCTTGGCGCCTGGGACGACGCGTTGAACAAGCTGGCGGCGCATGGCTACGTGCCGGCGCGACGAGTTTCGCGCGACGAGATCGCAGCGATAGCCGGCACGACGAGCCACCTCGGCGGCGCGTTCGATGCGTCGTCGGCAACCGTGCATCCCGGTTTCCTCGTGCGCGGCCTGCGCCGGGCAGCACTAACACGCGGCGTGCGCATCTATGAAAAGTCGCCGATGACGCGGTTTTCGCGCGACGGCACGCTCAAGGTGGAGACGGGGAGAGGCACTGTGTCCTGCGGCAAGATTGTGCTTGCCATGAATGCATGGTCCGGCGCCATTCGAGAACTGGCGCCGGCAATCTTCAACATCTCCAGCGACGACGCCATGTCAAAACCCATTCCAGACCTTCTCGACAAGATCGGCTACCGCCGCGCGCCGCTGATGATCGATTCCCGCGTTTTCGTCGGCGGTTGGTCGCCGACGCGCGATGGTCGGCTGTCTGTCGGCGTCAGTGGCGGCGTCATCGGCCTCGGCGGCATCGTCGACAGGCGGTTTCATGGTCTATCGCCACGGGTCGCCGACATGCGCCGCGCGTTGCGGGATGGTCACCCGGCGCTCGCCGACTTTCCGCTCGATACATCATGGAACGGCCCGATCGATCGGACCGTCAGCGGCGTGCCACTGTTCGGCGCCCTGCCCGCCAACCGCGACATCGTCTACGGCTACGGCTTCTCCGGCAACGGCACGACGATGGCCTATCTCGGCGGCAAGATCCTGACCGGCCTGTTGACCGGCGGCGAATCCGAGCTCACCCATTCGGCGCTCGTGCGCCCAGTGACGCGAGGCTTCCCATCCGAACCATTCCGGTTCGTCGGCGCGCATTTCGTTCGTGGCGCGGTGCGGCGGCGCGACGATCTCGAACATGCCGGCCGAAAACCCGACCTCTTGACCAGATGGCTCGCGGGACTGGCCCCGTCCGGCGTCACCCCTTCGAAAGCCAACCTCCGCGCAAGGAAAGGATAAACGGTGTCCAAGGCCAAGATCTTCAAGCACAGCGAATTGACCCTGAAGCCGTCGGTCACACCGACTGGCACATCCTCGATTGCCCGCGTCATCAATGCCGATATAAGTCGGACCATGGGCGGCGGCATCGAGTATCTCGAGAACGCCTCGATCGACTGGACCGTGACCTACGACGAGGTGCTGTTCATCCACGAGGGCACCTTGACGATCGAACTGGACGACGGTCGCCATGAGTGCAATCCCGGCGATATCGTCTGGCTGCCAAACGCCACCCACCTGAAATACATCGCCACCGAGCGTACCGGCTATTTCTATTGCCTTTACCCGTTCGACTGGGCAGCGCGGCAGGGAACGGTAGAACCCTGAACTGACAGGCACTCCTTTTCCATGCGTTGGCCATCCGCAGCGCAGTTCCGAACCCGGGGCGTCCAGACATCGACTCCGGCTCACACTCCTTGGGTTGTCACGTTCATCATATGTCATGCTGGCGCGCATGTCTGGCGGGAGATTGCAGCGACACAGCTCAGCCGCAGCACCTAAGCAGGAACCGGTAGTTCGACGAGTGGGCGGAAAGGCGGTAGCGCTCTCCCGCTACCAGCCTACCTAAGCTACTGAAATCATAGTAAAAACGCCGACCTATGGTAGCGCCCTGTCCGAAAAAATCTTCAATGATTCTCAGGACCTAGCCTGCTACCGTTGTGACGCCAACGAACGTGTTGCAACGCTTCGCAGACGACAAACTGCGCCTCGAGAGACGTGATTTGCGGGAATTGAAGTCTGCACCTGCGGACCCATTCGGTCCCGATTCCGAGGCGCAATCGACGCGGATTTTCGAATGGCGCGCCCATGTCGCACGCCAGCCCTCAACGCTCGGCGGCTTATGCCCAAGTTATCCAGCTAAATTAAGCAGTCTCATCGGGCGGGCGCTCTGGATTCGCCGACGCCAATCCGCGTGAGCGTACGCGGATCGTCTGACAGATACGATCAGCGAGAGAAGCGAGCGCGCCCTGCACAGTGCGTGCCCCAAGAACGGATTGGAGGGTAACGGCCTGTGTTGCAAACCTATGTTTGAAGGCCTCTCCGCCACAGAGGAAATCGACCAATCCCAAGCCGTGATCAAACGACCACTGTATATACTCCGTAATCAGGACCGCACCCGGCGACGCTCGGCTAAAATCAGGGTCGTAGGTGGTAACGAATGCCATCATGACGTTGTGCTGGACGATGTTGATGGAAACCGCGACCATCGCACCATTGCATTCAAGTACGAAAATGCGCAGCACACCGGCGCGTGACAGCGCGTCGACCAGAGCGGCAAGAACCGGCTCGCCCTCTTCGAAAAGGTCGGATTCACGCGTGTGCTTTTCCAGCCATCTGCGCTTCAGCGCCGACAGTCGCTCCAGCAATGGCTGCAGCGGCTCGTCGGCCGACAGGAGGCGGAATTTCACTTCGCCTGTTTCTTCCAGTATCTTGATGCCGCGCCGATAGTTCTGGCGCATCTTTTTCGGCTGGTCCGCCAGCCATGCTGCTCCGCTGGCCCACTGTCCAGCGACGCGATAACTGACTTCCTCCCGGTGATTGGCGCGAAGCTTGACGCCGCTGGAAGAGCCCGGTGTAAAAATCCTGCGGGCTGCCGCATCCGGCGACAGACGATTGATAAAAGCAAGATCGAAGCCACCCGCCGAACAGATCCGGTTCCAGAGGTTCTGGAGGGCCGATAGGGAGCATTCCGGCGCGACAAGAATATCACCATAGTCCGTATAGCTATTGGCGGCCCATTCGAGGAGCCGAAGTCCTTTTCGTCTGCCGATCGCCAGGGGAATGACAGCGACCAGCCTGTCATCGCTCCATACCAGGCCGATCCGCAGCGAGCGCCGGTCGCGGTCGCGCACGGTGCTCCACCATGCCGAAACCCAGGCATGGCTCTGAAAGATCAGTGCATCGGTACGATGCCATAGGTCTACCCATTCGGTTTCGATGGCGGCCAGGCGATCCGTCGAACTGACGATTTCCAGTCGCTCCGCACCAACAGCGTCAATCGAAGCCATTTTGTTCATGGTTGGAGACGGTCCTGCGGCCGCGCGACATCGATGCGCTTTTGAAAAAGTCGCACGATATGGTTTGCCATTTTCTTGAGCGGCAGCACGTAAAGTCCAAAAAGCGACTGATAGTCGCGTACGTCGCGATCTATCAGTCCAAACTTGAGGTCTTCGTCCGGATCCGGGATGAACTGCGTTCCGAATATGCGATCCCAGAATGAAAAAAGCAGCCCGAAATTCTTGTCGTAGTGGCGAGGGTCGACACTGTGATGCACCTGGTGCCAGTGCGGACACAAGATGACGCCGTTCAACCGGCCGAAGGAAATCTTCAGATGCGTGTGGCGAACAAAGTCCATCATGAGAATGTTGCGAATGACATAGACGTTGATGCCAAATATGGCGATCTCGACCGGATCAAGCGCAATCAGGCTCCACAAGCCGAAACTGATCCCCGGTATGACGCCGTCCCAGATCCGGTTCATCAGATCGTCCAGGGGGTGAACCCGGTCCTTGGTGATCCCAACCATCACTTCGGCCGAATGATGCACCTTGTGCAATTCCCACAGGAACGGGAAACGGTGCTGGGCAACGTGATATAGGTAGTAGGAGATATCGTAAGCAACGAGCATGGTTGCGGTGAAGAGGATGATCGTCACTGGGCCGGCGGGGCCGGGTATCAGCGGTTGCGAGATGCTGAAGAGCCAGCCGACTGCCTGGTTTGTTGCATATCCCGTGGCGGCAACGAAGGTGACACCGGCGGGAATGAGCAGGAAGGGCATCACCAGCCTTTTCGTGATCCAGAACAATGCGTCCGCTCGCGCCGATGGGTGCATGATGACTTCCGCGGGAAAGGCGAAGTCGAAAAAGTCCCGGAAGGATTTCTGTTCGACCGTTCGCCAGTAGGCGACCACCGCGCTCCCCAGCGCCGTGAGCAACAGGAGACCGAGTGTCAGCAGATCGATGTGTGAGAGTTTTTCCACGATCACTCTGGCGAATTCCGAAAACATCGATGCAGTGGCTCCTAGGTGGTGAAATGGTGATCCGGCTCGTCGCGAAGCACATATTGCCAAGCCTATCATATGCTGCCCGCAACTGTGTATCGGGATGCGACTGGCAGAACAATCATGGCCAAATTAGCAGATCAACGGTGTCAAAACCGCTAAATATCTGAACGTAATTAATGTCGAACGCTGCGCCTGCAACCTGCCCGTTATCGGGTCTGCGGCGGACTTGGCGCGAGCCGGATGACTACTCCCTTTTCGCCTACTTGGCCACGCCATGCGAGGCGTTCGGCTGGCTGCCTTGCACCAAAACGCGGCGAAACCCAGCCGCCCTGGCCCGGTGTGTCGCCGCCGGAACGGATGTGGATCGCTGCGTCTGGAAAGTGGATAGTCATCAAAGGTTCAGCGCCGCGCAATATCGTGACAATGTTTCCATCCCTGTTGGCGTGGAGGTCGGCGGCGAGTTGGAAGACGATCTCAGCGACGCGGCTGCCGCCGAGCAGTTGGTCGGTCACGAGGATGCCGTCGCCATCGCGTGTCACGGCGCGTTGATGCACAACGCCGAAGCGGCCTTTGTACCCGTCATGTCGGGCACACAGCCTCCAGTGCGGCCCCGGCTCGCTCTCCACCAATGTCGCAACCGCCTTGTGCGACCAGTTGAACGCCCCGGAGATGATGCTTTGGCTTTTACCCTCTAGGTTCAGCGTGTTGTGCGCCGGCGTCGAGCGGAACCAGTCGCGCCAGCCTCCCCCCGAACCATAGAGCCATGTGCCGGGGTCGACCAGCACCGGATCGCCGTCAATGCACAGGGTGAGCGACAGCGCGTCGGCATGACCGTGCGCCGCTATCGAAAGGTAGCCCAGCGGGCCGTGGTCGTATGTCAGATGGACGTTGCGACCATTCATCTCGCCGCGCCAGACGGAGAGCCCGCCTTGCGTGAATGTATGCAATCCATTCGGCACCGGCGCCGGCCGCGGTGGCGCGCCGAAGAAAAGCGCACGAAAATCGCCAGGCTCCGGTGCGCTGCCCGGCATCCGTAGAAAACCACGGATGGCGGCCGCGACCGATCCGACATAATCGGTTTCGCCCCCCAGCGTGATCACGCGGCCTTCATCATTGTCGCCGAAGCCGCTGGTTTTCGGCGGGAGCCAGCCTGCGAAATTGGCGAAAGCGGCCAAACGCGCTTCGACGGGCTGGGGAAAAGGCAGTCCGGCCTGGCGCGCCGCCGCAGCGCACAGCAGGAAAAGTTCGGCACTGAAGGCGGCGTAGGTCGGGGTCTGCTCGGCCCCGGCGCCATCGGCCAGGATCTGTTTGAGCACCTCAGCCAGGAGCGACTCGCGAGCCACCTCGGCCCCGAAAGCCAGACCGATCAAATATTCGCCAGCCAATTCCGCGACGAGATGGTTGTTGGCGGACGAAAAACGGGAGGGAAACCGCGGCAGCCAATAGGCGCTTGCCGCCAGTATTTCACCGACTTTTTCTCGCGTCGCCGCGCCAAGCCGGTCGCCGACGAGGTCGAGCGTGACAATCAGGCTGATGGCTCGTAGCGCGACCTCGATGCCCGAGGCCCAGCCAACGCCCCGAAATGGTGGGTTGGCGAAATGCCAGCTCTCGATCGCCGCCTCGATGGCCGCACGGGATTGATCATCGCCGGTGAGAAGCAGATGGGCAGCCAGTGGCGGCAGTTGCTGCAGCCGGTTGATTTCCCAGACATATTTTACATCGCCACGGCCGGTGGCATGGCGAAAATCGATATCGAAAGTATGGGTCTTGGGGCCTGGCCAAAGCCGGCCGGTCACCGGATCAAGGCGCCAGAGCTCGGGTGGAAAGAGAGTATAGGGGTCTCGCTGTGGCCAGGTCTGCCCAAGTGCTGAAAACTGGCCCCGAAGAGTGTTTTGCGCAGCCGCCTCGATAGCTTGCCGCTGGGCTGGTGTCGCAGCGGCCGGCACAGCATTCCGCAATCCGTGCAGCACCGGGTGCAACTGCGGCGACGCATAGCGCTGCCAGCCGTTGTCGCGGCGGCGCGAAACGGTCCTCCGGCGCTGCTCGTCCAACCGATGCAATATCTCGGCCAACTCCATGCTGCGCAATCGGTTGAAATACCACCCGACCCTCATCCGCGCTCCGCCAAGATTTTGATCCTCATACACCATCCCGTCGAAAAAGCGTGTGGCGGCATCCTCTTTTCCGTTCCCGCGGTTAATATCTTCGGCCATGACGCGGAGTTTTGCGATGAGAAAAGTTGTCTACGTCATAGCGTGCGCGCTTGGCATGGCTTTGTCAGCCGAGGCGGCGCCGATCCCGCTTGAGCGCGGCGTTGGCGTCCATGAATGGCTCAACTGGTCGCCGGTGGAGAAAGATGGTTCCTACAAATGGCCGCCCTATCGCAGCGAGAAGGAATGGCTTGCGGGCGGCAGGCCGCTCACCGATTGGCCGGACGGCGACCAGTTTGGTCGCATTCGATCCATGGGCTTCGACTTTGTCCGGCTGAGTGTCGACCCTGGCCCTCTGCTTGCCAGCGAGGGCGCCAAACGACAACAGGCGCTGGACATGCTTGCCGCTGCGGTGCAGCGGGTGGTTTCAAGCGGGCTCAAGGTGGTTTTCGATCTGCATGGCGTCAGCCAGGTTCCGGCCTACAGCATGGAAATGATCCATGGCGGGGCCGACAGCGAGGGTGTTGCCCGCTATCGCAAAATGGTAGTGGCGGTGGCTGCCATGCTGATCAAAATTGGCGCCGACAAGGTCGCCCTCGAGCCCTATAACGAGCCCGCCTACTACCCTTGCGATTCAAGCGGCAGCGATGACTGGCAGCGGATCATGGCAGGCACGGTTCGCGATATTCGCGCCGTCAGCAGCGAACTCACCATCGTCGCGACCGGCGCCTGCGGCGGGAGCATCGCGGGACTGGTCAACCTGGACCCCAACTTCGACGACCCCAACGTCTATTACAGCTTCCACATGTATGATCCGCACAGCTTCACGCACCAGCGGGCCGATGACAAGAACGCTTTCTCCTCCGGCCTTCCCTGGCCTGCCGACGCCAGCACGCCCGAAGTGGTCGCCGAAACCCTCAAGGCGCAGATGGACGCCGCCGGCTTGAGCCAGATCGAAGAGGTGATGAACATGGCCTCGGCGCGTGAAACGATCGCCCGATACTTTGAGCAGAATTGGGGGCAGAGCCAGCTCGAAGCGGGTTTCCGTCAGGCGGTCGACTGGGCTGAAGCCCATGGCATAGCGAGCAGACGCCTGTTCGTGGGCGAATTCGGCGTTATCCTGATGTCTGCGGATGGCCGCATGGGAGCTTTCGATGCTGATCGCCTGCGCTATCTCATGGCAGTGCGCAGAGAGGCGGAACGCTTCGCGATGCCGTGGTCGGCCTGGGAATTCTCCAATCCTTACGGAATGAGTGTTATCCAACCCAAGGGGCCTGCGATCCCGGACCGGGAGATGTTGCGGGCACTGGGCCTGCCATAACTCGTCATCGGGTCAGGATCGGTTCGAGCGGTCTGCCTGGTTGCTGGCGATCAATCGCGTGAAACCCAAGGACTGTCGTCTCCAGTTGCAGCCGAGAGGGCCTGATCGAACCAAATCAGGCTCAGTTTTAAAATCACTCCACCGAGCAGCTATTTAATATATTCGCTGTAGATTGGTGTCCTCGATCATACGCAAACAAGGGAAAGAGGGCCAAGGGAAAGAATGTGCGGAATTGCCGGCTGGATTGGGCGCAGGGTCGAGAAGCCACAAGATCGGGCCGCCGGGATGTCGAATGCCTTACAGCATCGTGGTCCCGATGCCGAAGGCATCGAACTCCTGGACCTGAACACAGGCGAGGACCAGTTGGCATTGGTGCATCGCCGCCTGGCGATTATTGACTTAAACGCCGATTCAAATCAGCCGATGCAGACCGAGGACGGACGGCTCCGGATTATTTTCAACGGCGAAATATACAACTACATCGAGTTGCGTGAGGAGTTGATCGGTCTCGGCCACCGTTTTCGCACACGCTCCGACACGGAAGTGCTGCTCAGGGCTTATGACCAGTGGCGCCTGGCCATGTTCGACCGATTGAGCGGGATGTTCGCTTTTGCGCTGTGGGACGCTCAACGGCGCGAATTGATCCTCGCTCGCGACCCCTTTGGAAAAAAACCCCTTTACCTCATGCAAGGCAGAAATTTGCTGTCGTTTGCCTCGGAGATCAGCGCGTTGTTGTCTGCGCAGCCAGATGGCCAGCAGCTCGATCTGGATGGAGTGCGCGAGTATCTGACCTGGCGTTACGTGCCTGGACCGCGGACGCTTTTCAAACAGATCCGCAAGCTCAACCCGGGAAGCTACGCTGTGTGGTCGCAAGGGGAAGTAACGGAAACGCGCTACTATGCGCCCCCGGATCAGACCGATCTGACAGCGGATATCGATCCAGGAACCGCCAAGCGGCGATTTCTGGAATTGCTCGACCGTTCTGTCGAGATCAGGATGCGCAGTGATGCGCCGTTTGGCGCCTTTCTGTCCGGGGGCCTCGACTCGTCGGCAATCGTTGCCCTGATGACCAGGCACAGCGACAACCCCATTCGTACGTTTTCGGTCGGTTTCAGCGAACAGGCTTACAGCGAGCTTCCATTCGCCCGGCGCGTCGCCGATCATTTCAAGACCGATCATTGCGAAATCGTCATCCAGGCGGATGACCTGATGAATCATCTGCCCAAGATGGTCCGCCATCGGGGGGCACCTGTTTCACAAAGTACGGACATTCCAATTTACCTGATGTCGGTTCGAGCCTCGCAGGACGTCAAGATGGTGCTTACGGGCGAAGGTGCGGACGAGATTCTCGGCGGCTACCCCAAACATCGCGCAGAGTCTCTGGCGGGTGTCTACCGGTCACTTGTTCCAGCGTCGCTTCACAACAATCTCCTCGCCCCTTTGATGCGCGCATTGCCCGGCGCATCGGCCAAGTTCGATACATTTGCCCGAAGCGCGGGTGAACGGGACTTTGCCACCCGGATGATCTCCTGGTTTGGAGCCATGACGGCGCGGGAACGCGATTCGCTCCTCGGTGGGTTGGCCACTTGCGGCCATGACTGCAACGATTTCCCGTTCTCTTCGAGTGTGACGGAATCTCATCTGCGCCGTGTGTTGTTTTTTGATCAGACATCGTGGTTGCCCGACAACCTCTTGGAACGGGGCGACCGAGTGATGATGGCCGGTTCAATCGAGGGGCGAATGCCATTCCTTGATCGCGATCTGGTTTCCTTCGTCAGCCAACTGCCCGATCGTTACAGGCTGGGCTTCCTGCACAGCAAACAGATCCTGCGCGACTGCATGGCCGGCATGGTTCCCGACGAGGTCCTCAACCGCCCAAAGATCGGCTTCAAGGTGCCCGTCGCCGAATGGTTCCGCGGGCCGATGAGCGATTATGTACGGGACCATCTGTGTTCGTCCCATTCGGTCATCCGTAGCTATTTGAGCGCCAAGAAGCTGGACCAGATTGTCAGGGAGCACGCCGAGCGCGCCGCGGACCACGAAAAACTGATATGGGCGCTTTTGAACCTGGAGATATTCCACCGCGAATTCGCGCTTGGCCCGCCGCAGTGACGACAATGAAGGACAGCGTCAGCGCTTGACCGATCGCGCCTCGGACGCGACCGATCTCCAGACATCGCAGATCGCGTCGACAAACGGTGCAAGCTCAAGCCTTTCCCGGTGCACCGCCATGGCGGCGGCGCCAAGCCGCGCGCGCAGCGCCGTATCCTCGACCAGCCGAGTTAACGCCTCGGTCAACGCCGCCACATCGCCGGGCGGCACCAACAGACCGGATTGTTCGTGGGTGATGATGTCCTCGACCGCGCCAACCGGGGTGGCCACGACAGCCAGGCCGGCCGCCATGCCTTCGATCACCGACATTGGCAGATTTTCGGCGAACGAGGGGAGCACCAGAATATCGGCCGAAGCGATCAGTGATGCGACCTCGTCAGGTCCCACCCAGCCCGGAAAAGCAATACGGTCGGCAATCCCTAGAGCGACCGACCTCGCTCGTGCCGGCTCGACCTCACCATCGCCGGCGATCGTGGCACGCCAACCCCTGAGATGTTTCATCCGCTCCAGCGCCTCGCCCAACTGCGGCACGCCCTTTCGCTCGCCGATGCGGCCGAGGAACAGGATGTGCACGTGATCGCCTCCGCCGACATGCGCCAGGGAAGGAACTGCCGTGGCGTTGGGAACGATGACAATATTGCCGCCGTTCGCCGGTGCCCGGCTGGCGACGAAATCGCGCCAAAGCCCCCCCAGGACAATCACCCGGCCGGCATGCTCGAACAGAGCCCTGATACGGCGGCTCATGAAACTATGATCATCTTTCCAGAATGTCTGATACTGCGCCCCATGCAGATGAAGGACATATGGTATCGACAACAGCCTGGCGCAGGCGGCGATCATCATCTTGCGATAGGTGCTGCCGGAGACCGATATATTGATGTGAATGACGTCGGCGCGTCTGTCGAGGCGGGCCGCAAGCATCCGCGCGCAAAAACCAAGCATGTAGAAGATCGAAAGCCCGACATGTCCCGGGCCACGGCTGGAAAGAAAGCGCAGATCGATGTCGGCGATCTCTTGCCGTTCGAACTCCTGCTTCAGCGCCCCCATGATCCGGTCGATGCCGCCTTGTCCCGAAACGCCCGAGGGCGTTGCGACCAAGACATGTATTTTTCTATTGTGGGCGAGACGCTGCAACATGACACCATTTGGATTGCGGATGCCGGGTGACCCTAAAGCAAACGTTCCAAAAAAGGTTTACGACAAATCTTTTGGTTCAAACTGTATCCGTTCACCCTTTGCCGTCATCATGCTGGAATTCCCGTCGGTCAACGATTAATCGACGGCAAATTTTCCGGGAACAACCCTTTGCTGCTCCGTTCCACACTCATCTATGGCCCAGCTATTCTGCTGACGCGGGTTTCCGCTCTGCTCCTGCTGGTCGTCATGACGCGGCTGATCGACCAGACGGAGTATGGCCTGCTGACCCTGGTGGTCACCGTGGGCGAAATGACGGATGTTGCCGTTACCAACTGGCTGCGCATTGCCTTGTTGCGGCTTGGCGGAAAAGGCGACGTCAGCCGTGGCAGCCTGATGCTTGCCGGACAGGTATTGCTTGTCACCACGGTGCTGGCCCTGATCATATCCGTGATCGCCTCGGCGGTGATCGTGCCGGAGCGCTGGATCGAATTTGCAATCGCCGTCTGCAGCTATCTGATTGCCGGCTCCATCAGCCGGTTCGCGTTGACGGTGCTGCAAATGCAGCAGCGTCATTCCCTCTATTCGATGCTTGAATATCTGCGCGGCCTGCTGCAACTCGCCTTGCCGATCGCCGCCATCCTTATCTTCCAACGCTCGTTTCTGACGGTATCGCTCGGCTCGAGCCTCGCCGTGCTGATTGCCGGCATCGTGGCGTGCGTGGTGGCATCCGGGCGCGTTATTGGCGGCCCGCCGCGCTTCACCCACAAGGAGTTTTTTGCCCTCGGCGTGCCCCTGGTCATCATGGCGCTGGTCGGTTTCGGTCTCAACAGCGCTGAACGCGTCTTCCTCAAGCTCTACTACGATGCCGGCGCGGTGGCCGTCTTCGCAGCCGCCTACGCATTGGCTCGGCAGCCGATCGATATGGTCGCCAACGCAATCAACATGGGCGCATTTCCAGAAGTGGTCAGCCGCTTCGACGAAGAGGGATCCGAGGCGTCCGGGCGGTTGTTGTCGCAACTCATGGCCTTGATGATACGCCTTTGCCTGCCGGTCGCAGCAATGCTTATCGCGCTCAGCGGCGACATCACGCGACTCCTGCTGCCCGCGGAATATCATGGTCGCTTCGGCCTGCTGTTCCCGATCATCGCCTTCAGCGTTCTTTGTGCCAATCTCACAAGCTTCGTTTATGGCGTCGTGGTGCACGCACATAAGCGGCCGTGGTTGCTGATCATCGCCAATTCCTTCGGCTCGGTGGCAACGATTTCACTGTCTTTTCTGTTGATTCCCACCATGGCGGAGGTTGGCGCGGCGTTGGCGTTGGCGGGCGGATCGCTGGCAGGTCTTGCAGCCTGCATCGTCATCGCCGAGAGGCTCACGCCGGTGCCGGTGCCCTGGCGCGACATCGCTGTCTCAATCATAATTTCTATCTGCACCGGATTGGCCGCCAGCCTCGCCAGCACTGCGCTGGGCTATATGCCGGCGATCTTTCCGCTCGCGGCGGGCGGCGTCGCCGGCGCTGCGGCTTTCCTGGGACTGACCTGGTTGTTTCACCCCGCGGCCGTGACGCATTTCATCGGCAAGCTAAGGGCACGGCTCCGGATCGCATAAATCCCGCGCTATGAGGCATGCTTGTCTGAAAGTCGCGAGCTTACGGATTGACGTTTCGGCGTCCCCGGCGAGACCAGAACTCACGCCACAGCAGCAGTGCATAGGCGGTGTTGGTATCGTAGTAGCGGCGCCACAAGCGTCGCGGCTCCTGCGCCACGCGGAACAGCCACTCCAGGCCGGCCGCCTGAACCAGTTTCGGTGCCCGGGCGACCTTTCCACCATAGACGTCGAAGCTGCCGCCCACGCCCATGACGAAACTCGGAGCGAGTACGTCGCGATAGCGCTTGAGAAAGCGCTCCTTGCTCGGCGTCGGCATCGCCACAAACAGGCAGTCGGCACCTGAAGCGTTGATGGCCTCGACGATCGCGGCCTCTTCCTCCGCCTTGAAATACCCATTGCGCCGGCCGGCAATGGCCAGGCTCGGATGATCTCTGGCAAGTCGGCTTTCAACTGCGTCGAGAATGTGCTGTTCAGCGCCCAAAAGGTAGGGGCGATAGCCACGCTTGGCGCACAGCGCAAGCAGGTTGATCATGACGTCGACGCCGGTCACACGCTCCGGCAACTCGACGCCGCAGAGCCGCGCGCCCCAAAGCACGCCTTTGCCGTCGACATTGACCATATCCGCCCCGACGACATCCTCGCGCAGTTCGGCATTCTTGCGCATGTTCACAAGCTTGGCGACGTTCACGACAACATGATGAAGCGGTCGCCGCGTCGCCATCGCCTCGTCTGCGATGGCCAGCGTCTCGGCCATGGTCAGCGCATGGATGGTCGCACCGAGAAACTCGCGGCGGCGTGATGCCAATAGGGAGTGTTGCGCCCATGCCGGGTCATGCGAGTTCATGCCGCTTCTCCGGTGCGAGCGAGAGACTGCGAGCGTTCCATTTCGGATTTCTTGCCTTCGATGCGGGCGTCGGGCTTGCGCGCCTTGCGCCAGGTCCACAGGCCCCGTGTGTCGACGAGCTTCTTGTCCTTGAGCGCTTCGGGATCGATCAGATTGAATTGTCGATGGTCGACCAGCAGGACGACGATATCGGATTGGTCAATAGCGGAAAGTGCATCGGTGAACATGATGCCGCTGCCCTCGAGCTCGTGTGGCAACTGACGCGCATTGGGCTCGGCAGCGACGATCTTGATATTGGGAATCTTGGACAGAAGCTTAACAACCTCGACAGCCGGGCTCTCGCGCATATCGTCGATATTGGGTTTGAAGCTGAGGCCAAGACAGGCGATCGTCTGGTTGCGGGTCGGGTCGAGCAATGCCTCGATGTCCCTGACCACCGACAAGGGTCGCTCGGAATTGATGCGCCGTGCCGAACTGATCAGCCGCGTATTGTTCGGTGCGGCGTCGATGATAAAATACGGATCGATCGCAATGCAGTGGCCGCCCACGCCCGGGCTCGGCTGCAGGATGTTCACGCGAGGATGCCGGTTGGCGAGATCGATTACCTCCCAGACATTGAGCGACAGATCCTGGCACACCGCCGCAAGCTCATTGGCGAAGGCGATATTGACATCGCGGAACGCATTTTCGGTCAGCTTAACCAGTTCCGCGCTTTCGGCCTGGGTTATGAACAGGTCGCCGGCGACGAAGCTTGAATAGAGTGCCGCTGTCCGCTCCGAAGACTTTCGGGACAGTCCGCCGATCGAGCGATCATTGTTGATCAGCTCGGTCAGCACCTTTCCCGGCAGCACGCGCTCGGGAGAGTAGGCGACCAGGACGTCAGCTTCCTCGCCATGCGCAACGGGAAATTTGAGATCGGGTCGCAGTTCCGCGAGCAGCGCTGTCATGACGCGCGTCGTGCCGACCGGCGATGTTGATTCCAGCACCACCAGGTCGTCCCGTTTTAGCACCGGAGCGATGCTTCGCGCTGCCGCAAGCACGTAGCTGACATCCGGCTTGCGGTCCGGGGTGATCGGAGTTGGAACGGCAATAATATAGGCATCGGCCGGCTGAGGCGTGCTGAATGCCTTGAGCTTGCCATTGGCGACGACTTTCTGGATCAAACCATCCAGGTCCGGTTCGATGATGTGGATTTCGCCGCGGTTGACCTTCGCGACCACCGCCTCATTGATATCGACACCGATGACTTCGAGTCCGCGGCTGGCAAAAATGGCGCAGGTCGGCAGGCCGATATAGCCCATGCCGATAACGGAAACGGTTTTGATTTCAGCCATGATTCAGCAATTCCTCAACGATCCGGGTCGCAGCTTGGCCATCGCCGTATGGGTTGTGCCTCTCCGCCATGCCGCGATAGACGCTCTCATCATCGAGCAGGCTATTGGCATTGGCCAGAATTTTTTCGATATCGGTACCGACCAGCCGGGCAGTACCAGCGGCGATCCCTTCGGGTCGCTCCGTGTTTTCCCGCATCACCAGCACCGGCTTGCCGAGTGAAGGCGCCTCTTCCTGCACGCCGCCGCTGTCGGTCAACACCAGGTAGCTCTGTTTCTGCAGGTACAGGAACGGCAAATAGTCCTGCGGGTCGATCAGGTGGATGTTCGGCACCGTCCCGATTTCGGCGTCGACCACGGAGCGCACATTCGGGTTGGGATGGACCGGGTAGATGATCTGCACATCCCTGCGCGCCGACAATGCCTTCAGCGCGGTGCAGATCCTCTGGATGCCGCCATCGAAATTCTCACGGCGATGACCGGTGACGAGGATCATTTTCTTGGTCGGATCGATGAAGGGGAAACGAGCGGCGAGCTTGGCGTTCATCAGCTTGTCGGCATCGATCTCGCTGGAGAAATGCAGCAGCGTGTCGATCACGGTATTGCCGGTTACGAAGATGGTGTTCGCAGCCTTTCCTTCGGCGATGAGATTGTCGCGCGCCTCGGTGGTCGGCGCAAAATGCCAAGTGGCGATGTTGCCGGCAATCTTGCGGTTCAGTTCCTCCGGAAAGGGAGAGTTGATGTTGTGGCTGCGCAATCCCGCCTCGATATGGGCAACCGGAATCCGCTTGTAGAAGGCAGCTAGAGCCGCGGTCATCGCGGTGGTTGTGTCGCCCTGGACGATGACGATGTCCGGCTTCGCCTTCTCCAGCACCCCCGCCATTCCGAGGAGCACGCGCGAGGTCACGTCGAACAACGTCTGACCTGGCTGCATGATGTTGAGATCGTAGTGCACCGGCAGGCCCGTCAATTCAATGACCTGATCGACCATCTCGCGATGCTGGCCCGTCACACATATTTCCGTGGTAAAGCCTGGATGGGCGAGCGCGGCGCGCGCCACCGGAAAACATTTGAGCGCCTCCGGCCTCGTGCCGAACACGATCAGCAGTTTTCGCCTTGAGGGCAATCTCGGATGTGAAACGGCGTTCATGGTTGACCCTGGTCACCGAAAGCGTGGGCGCCCGGCTGACATGTGCTTTCAGCCTAACAATAGCGCCCTGAACCGCCTTCGTGTTCAAAAAAATTAACGTATGATTAACGCTAGAGTCCGCAGCCCCCCTTGGGCAACCCTTGCCAGGAACTGTGGGGAAAGATACCAGAGCAAGCCATTTTTGCTTTAACGAGAATAACTTGGGTTGACTAATATTTTAATCATCGGCCACGCCGTCGGATCCCGGCGCTGGGAAAATGAGCTTTTTATGCGGTTGGATGCGGCAGGTTACGTGGTCTCGAGTTGCCACGCGCCGGCGCCGGCGCCAACCGCTCGGGGGCTGGACACTGTCTTGGCGATCGAGAGCCGGCGTTTCGGTCCCTCGCTGGCGGGCCGGTCCGAGCCGTTGCCGCCCATCGATCGCGGCCCTCCGGACCTCGTCATAGATCTCACTGCCAGCGCAACGGGGCAAGACGCGCCAGTCCTGAGGCTCGAATTTTGCGGTCGCAACAGCTTTCCAGCCGGCGTTGCCGCAATGTTGGCGAGCGGACAATTGCCTGAACTTGGCGCTCGCCTCGATGGCGTTGTCGTGGCCCAGGCTAGACCGATGCTGGCAGACAGGCTCTGGCTATCCCGAAGCTGCAACGACCTGCTCGCCGGCGCCATGTCGCTGATCATGCAAACCGTCGCCCGCTTCTTTGCGGGCAAGCTTGTGGCGGTAAGCGACAACCCGGTGCCGATCCTGAAGAACGACAGTTTTGTTCGACACTATGTGCCCTTTTTTGGCAGGGCTTTGATCGATCGCGCCGTGCAAAAAATCAGGCGGGGACGACGCCCCTTCTATTGGCAGGTTGCCTATCGGGTGATCGACGGACCAGGCATCGCCGAAACCGGGCAACTCGACGGCAAACCGTTCACAGTCCTGCCGGACGATGGCCAACGCTTCTATGCCGACCCGTTCGTCTTCGAGGCCGACCGCCGCCATCATCTGTTTGTCGAGGAATTCCCCTACGCGACGAGTCGCGGCGTGATTTCCGTCGCCGAGCTCGGTGACGATGGCACTTTCGGTGTTCCAAGGGTTGTATTGGAGGAAGCGCACCACCTGTCGTATCCGCAGGTGTTCGCACACGATGGCGAGATTTTCATGATCCCCGAAAGTGGTTCGGCTCGCGAACTTGTGCTCTATCGCGCCGCGCAGTTTCCCGACCGCTGGGTCCGCGACACGGTGCTGATGGCGGACAGGGATTTCAACGACGCGACGCTGCTCGAATCCGACGGTCGCTTCTGGCTGGTTGGAACGGAGCGGTTCGGCTACGGCAGCGCGTCGGACACGATGGCGGTCTATTGCGCGCCCTCGCTGCGCGGGCCATGGGTCGCCCATCCGCTCAATCCCATTGCCGTCGATCATTCGGCCACCCGGCCGGGCGGCGCCTTTATCCGCCAGGACGATGCCCTGGTGCTGCCGGTGCAGAACGGATCGAGGGCCTATGGCGGTGGTCTGGGGCTGATGCAGCTCGAGCGACTCGACGCGTCCGATGTCCGCTTCGCCTCGCCCCGGCCGATCGGCGCGGGTCCGGCATGGGCACGCACGGGCATTCATACGCTTAACCGCGCCGGCAATGTCGAGGTCGTGGACAGCGCGGGCTGACTGAAGCGCTGAAAGCCGTGACCGTCCCGTTGCTTGGCCTGCTTATTTGTTCTCCGTGGCAATATGAGGAAGCGGTGTGTTTCTCGTCTTCCTTTTGCCGTTCAGGGTCTGAAGAATCGGCTTCTCGATCATCTGGTAAATCACCAGACTGACGAGGCAGGCTGCCACGATGCTGACCACCGACACCAACAATACCGTTGTCGGATGCTCGTATCCGACGGTGCGTCTGGCCAGGTACGCCACAGCGCCGATCACGAAGATATGCGACAGATAAAGCGCGTAGGAAGCGTCGCCCAACTGCTCGAGAAGGCTCCAGTGCTTGAGTTTCGGCTCCAGAATGAGGCTGAGATGAAGTAGGCCCGCCGCCCACATTGCTTGTCCCGCGAAGCTGATCTGACCCAAGAGCGGCGTACCGTCATCGACGAATGAAAGCACCCCGCCCGCAGCGGTCATTACGCCGAATATCCAAGCATGGCGTATGTCGGAAGTGAAATCACCGTCCAAATAGCGCCGCCCTATCCACATACCGATGACGAATGCCACCGGAGAAGGGTTGAGATAGAACTGGATAACAGGGTTGGTGGGAGCCAGCCACAGCCCGGCTATCCACATCGCAATGAAAAAGACCGTCAGCACAAATACGCGCGAGGTCACGGACAGGAATGCGAACACCGCAAAAGCGATATAGAAAAATACCTCGTAATTGAGCGTCCAGCCGAGTGAGAGGATTGGACTGGCGCTATCCCGTCCAGGCGCTTCGTGAACAATGAAGAGGAGCGACTGAAGATAGTGGGGCCACGTAAAGACGGTCTTCTGGAAGAGACTTGGCGCGAGCGCCGCCAGAACCGCGGCGAGGCTGGTGAAAAGCCAGTAAAGGGGGATGATCCGGATTGCTCGGCGTTTCAGGAAGGTGGCAGCGGAAAACGGACCATCTCCCGTAATATGGACCATTATGAAACCGCTGATGACAAAGAACAGAACGACGCCCAGGCGGCCCGCCGTCACAATAATCAGATTGTCCACGCCAATCTGATAGGAAAAGGCGTGTGCGAACAGAACCAGCAAGGCGGCGCAGGCGCGAAGATACTGAATCGAATAGAACTTCTTCACCTTGATCTCCTGCGCTTTGCCGGTGCCTGATGCCATTGTGCCGTCCACAGGCAGCGCGTCGGGCGCCGTGCAAAGCATCGCCATCAATACGACCGGCCAATTAAGTGTGGGTTACCGAGTTCACGAATAGCGTAAATCCGGCTGCCGATGCATGTCGCGCAAGTGCATTGCGTGCATTCGTTCCCACGCGGCGCACTTTGGTGAGATTTCAATGAGCGGTGTCCGGCTTTTCGGCAAAGCTGACATGTGGCGGCCCATGCCCGGCATCGCCACTGTTAAGATCGGGTTATCCATATTCCTTTACGTTCGTGCAGGAAAATGTACCCGGGGGCGCGTTCGTCCCCTGCCATCTCAATCGCAAGCCGCAACGCTGGTCGGATAATCGTGAGTGTCACCCCCACAGAGCAACAGTTCGTGACCGCGCAGGCCAGCCGCCAAGACGCCCTCACACTCCTGTTCTTTCTCCTCGCGGCCTTCGCTTTCCTGCTCCGCTCGACCATCTCTCCGCAGTTGATGAATATGGTGATGTCCTATTCGACGGAGGGGGGGTCGTTTCCCGAAAAGCTGCATATCGGGACCTATGCCATCTTTCTGCTGCTTGTCGTCATCGCCACGACCCGGCCAATTCGGCTCGAAGGCGATGAAGTCAGGCTGTTCAAGGCGACATTGTTATATTCGCTGCTGCTGTTGTGGCTGGTGCCTTATCTCTTCGTGATAGGCCGTGCCGGCTCGGCCGGCTTCATAATCGATTCCTATCTGGTCTCTTGTGCCGCGGCGATGATCATGCTTGCCTTGGGTGACCATGTGCGCAGGGCGCTTGGCAATGTCATCGTCGGCATGATCGTCCTCAGCGCCATCATCGGAACGATCGAGGCCGTCACCCAGCATCGATTCCTGCCCTATCCCCTCGTTGAGCTGGACTTTCGGCCGATCGGACTGTCGGCCCATCCGCTGGCGCTGGGCGCGCTTTGCACCACCGCCATAGGTTTCGTTGCATTGACGCGGTGGCGTATCTGGGTGTGCGCGCTTTGCATCTTCATTCTCTTCATCGGCACGGCCGCTTCGGGCGCGCGCACCGCCCTGCTGCTCGCTTGCGGCGAGATCCTGTTCCTGCTCGTGTTCCTGCCTTGGCCGGACTTGTCACCCAGACATCAACGCCAGGCCAAACTCCTGGTGCTGATGCTGACGCTGGCCGGTGGCGCCATACTGATTGCGATACTCTTTTCGGCGGGGCTGCTGAACCGCTTCAGCAACACGCTCTTTGATCAAAATTACGACGCGCGCGTCAAGATCTACGATGTATTCAAGTTCGTTGAATGGAGGGACATCCTGCTTGGCATGAATCCCAACGAGTTGTTGAAGATCGTCAACGAAAAGCTCAACCTCCCCTTCATCGAAAGCACGCCGGTCGTTCTTACGCTTTTGTTCGGCCTGCCGATCGCCCTGCTCTTCGCGTTTGCTTTCTTCCGGTTCCTTTTCAAGCTCCTGCGCAATACGCCTCGGGCCGCCCATATCGCAGCGGCCGCGTCCATCCTCGCGGCATTGTCAAACAATGCCCTTTCTTCGAAGGCGCCGGATATCATGCTGCTCGTCATCTTGTTGCTCGCTTATCGAAAGCCGGATGGGCGCCAAACCGGCACGCCCCTTCAAGGCCAACCAGCATCAACAGCGACATGACGCCAAGCCCGCTCCTTGCGGGTGCCCTCGCGACGACCTCTTGTATTTCCATTTGAAACGCCTGCACGCTTTGCCAGGCTACGACGGGCGTGGCAGAATACCGACCAAGGGTGGATAGATCGCTGTTCCGGAACGCGCCTGACACGCCTGGAAAATGAAATGTTAACGATGTTTCCGTAAAGCAGGCTGTGCGTATTGAATATTAAAGGGTTAGCATGATGTCCGCCGCTTCCGGTCCTCCTCCAGCCGCGGCCGCCGCCGGCATTAGCCCCTATGAACGGATCGAAAATGCGCGGCGCGCCAGCAGGCCAAAGCCGCAACAAACCGCGCCGATCATGGCACATGCGGCGGCACCCGCTGTAACGTCGGCCCCTGTAACGTCGGCCCCTGTAACGTCGGCCCCTGTGTCGCCTGCACCCGTGGCGCCGCCTGTAGCCGAGCCCGTCACGACGGTGACGCTCAACAAGATCGGAACCTTTCTCGAACTCGATTTCGGGCGTCTGTTTGTCTGGCTGCGCGCCGGCCTCGCTCTGGTATGCCTGCTGGCAATAGCCGGCGGGATCATCGGCGGTGCCTACGCTCTGCTGAGCAAGCAGCGCTACACCGTGACCACGGACATCCTCATCAATCCCGCCAATCTTCAGGTTGTTCCGAACGATCTTTACCCGCAATCGGCCCAGGTCGATGGACAGCTGCTCAGCGCGCGCAGCAAAGAGCGCATCTTGACCTCGGGCAGCGTGCTTTCACGTGTTGTAGACGATCTTGACCTGGCCAGTGACCCGGAGTTCTTCGACGCGGACCGTAGCCGCACAGGGACGGACGGCGCCAAACCCGATCCAAAGCTTACCGCCCTGAAGAACCTGGCGGAACGGGTTGGCAGCATCGCGGATGAAAAGTCGTTTGTCACGACCTTGATGGTATCGGCGGAAACCCCCGCCAAGGCGATCCTGATTTCGCAGGATATCGTCAAGACTTTCCAGGAAGAGCTGGCCAGCGCCGAGGCTTCCGGCGCCAGCCGTGCCGCGGCGGCGCTGGACGGGCGGCTGGGCCAGCTCAAGAGCGATGTGCAGGCGGCCGAAGAGAAGGTCGAGGCCTATAGGCGCAGCCACAATCTGGCCACCAGCAATGGGCAGCTTGTTTCCTCGCAAACCATGACCCAGCTCAACGGCCAGATCGTGGAGACGCAATCGCGCGTCATCGCCGCGCAGGCAAGTTACGACGCCCTGCTTGCCGCCGGCGCAAACGGCACCAATTCCGGTCCCGCCACGTCGGAGGCGCTTGTGGCGCTGCGCGCAACGGCCAACGGCCTGCGCCAGCAGATCGATTCGCAGTCGATGACCTTTGGCCCCCGTCATCCGTCGATCGTCAGGCTGAAGACGGAGTACAACACGGTCAGCGCGCAACTCAGCGCCGAATACGCGCGCACCCTGCGCCTGGCGAAGGTCAATCTCGATGCCGCCAAAACCTCGTCGGCCTCCCTCAATGCCAAGATGAATGACTTGAAGGGCAACGTGTTCTCGGATAGCGATTCCGAGGTCGCCTTGCGTGAACTTGAACGTGACGCCGCGTCGAAGACGGCTATCTATGAAAGCTTCCTGTCGCGGGCACGCCAGATAACCGAGCGCGAACAGATCGACAGCACCAATGTGCAGGTGATTTCCACCGCAGTGCCGCCAAAGGGCCGTTCATGGCCCCCGCGCACGGTCGTGATGATCGGCCTGGGGGCCATTGGCGGCATGATCCTTGGCATGTTGCTCGCCATTACCCTGGGTATCGTGCGCGACATGCGTCTTCCGCCGAACCGCCCGGACGTCATTGCCAGCCGCGCCTGAAATGGCGAAGCGGATTGTCTTTCACATTGCCAGCCTCAGGGGCGGCGGCGCCGAGCGTGTGTTCGTCCTGATAGCGAACGAGCTGGCATCGCGCGGCCACAACGTCACGCTTTTTACCTGGAACGCGCAGGGGCCCAATGCCGCCCTGCTTTCGCCTGCCGTGCATCTGGTCGATTTCGGCCTCCCCATTCGCGGCGAGGGTTATGGCAAGTGGGCGACATTGAAAGGCATCGTGCGAAGCGCGGGCCTGCTTGGCCGCCTTTCTCCCGACGCGATCTACAGCGCCCCGGAATTCGCCAATCTGGTCGTGGCGCTGGCGCTTTCCCTCGCGCGAAGCAGGGCGCGGTTCTTCCCGAGTTTCCACGCCGCCGCCTCACTGCCTTCCGGCAGCCTTGGCGCGAAAATGGCGGTCTGGCTTTCGGCCCTGGTTGCGGCCCGCGCCACCAGGGCCATCGCGGTTTCTGAGGGTGTCGGCGGCGATCTTGTGGCCCGAGGCTTCCCGAAATCCAAGGTCGTGGTCATCAACAACCCGCTGCCGCCGGCTGCGGCATCCCAGCAACGCTCCTACGCCTGGCAGGCAGAGCTCGCGGCGATGGGCGACGGCCCCATCATCATCACCGCCGGACGCCTGGTGCCCGTTAAGGATCATTGGACGTTGCTGCGGGCCTTCGCTGTGCTGCGCGCCGGCCGCCGGGCCCGGCTTGTCATCTTCGGCGAGGGTCCGCTGGCCGACGAGCTGCGCGCCTATGCCGAAGAATCCGGTATCGGCGCAGACGTTCTGTTTGCGGGCTATGTCAATGATCCGGCGGCCTGCTACGCCGTAGCTGACTTGTTCGTCCTATCATCGACCAGCGAGGGCTTCGGCAATGTTCTGGTCGAGGCCATGGCAGCGGGGATTCCGGTGGTCTCCACGGACGCGCCGCACGGCCCGCGCGAAATACTTGATGACGGCCGCTTCGGCGCCCTGGTGCCGGTCGGCGATGCCGCGGCCCTGGCAGTGGCGATGGCCGGAATGCTCGACCAGCCGACAACCGCCGCGATCCTGAAAAGCAGGGCGGCGGATTTCGAAATTGAAAAGATCGGAGACCGGTACGAGGCGTTGCTCTGAATTAGCGCATGGATCGGCTTGCGGCGGCACAGGAATCCGCCATTGATGGGACAGGACGCCGCCAACATAGGCCGGTTACTCCCAATCCAATCATGATCTTTAACATCAATTTACCCGGAGTTGGTAACAACAGGGAACCCGCGTTTTATCCTCAGGATAGGGATTTTCCTTGCCGCAGCATCACAGCCTTCCTGCCGGCCGTGCAAACGATCGCAATTGGCCGCGATTGCACCGCTTCATGCGGGTTGAGCTGGAACTCGCGCCTGACGTCCTGGTGCCGCGAGCCGAAACGGAACTGCTTGGCCGGACGGCCGCGGCCATTCTTGGCGAACAGGCGCACGAAACGATCCTGATCGACATGTGCTGCGGCAGCGGCAATCTTGCCGTGGGCATCGTCAGCGAATGTCCTCGGGCTCGGGCATGGGCGGCGGACCTGACCGACAGCACGGTTTCGCTTGCCCGCCGCAATGTTGTGCGCCTCGCCCTGCAGGACAGGATCAAGGTCCGGCAAGGCGACCTATTTGCCGCGATCGAGGGTGACGGCCTCCGCGGCGCTGCCGACATGGTTGTGTGCAACCCGCCCTATATTTCCTCATCCCGTCTCGATAGCGAAAGCGCGCATCTGTTGGAGAACGAACCTCGGGAAGCTTTCGACGGCGGCCCTTACGGTATTTCGATCCTCCAAAGGCTGGTCCGGGATGCCGCAGCTTTCCTCAAGCCAGGCGGATGGCTGCTATTTGAGTTCGGCGAAGGTCAAGATCGGCAGATAGCAACCCTTTTATCGAGAACGAAATCCTACGAAACCCCAACCTTTGCCGTGACGGCCGACGGCCAGCCCCGTGTCGCCATGGCGCGCAAACATGGTGGCCGGGTTCCCGGAACCGGGAGCCCGGCGTGAGCGTCGTCCGCGCCCTCGATCAGGCCGACCTTGCGGCCGTCGCGGGCATGTTTCAACGCATGCTGCGCAAGAAGCGGGGGCCAGCGCCGGCCTCCCTCGTCGATTACATGAGGCGGTTTTATCTGGACGCACCCGACTGGGGCAGCGGGCTCCGTTCGCTTGTCCATGTCAATGACGCCGGCCAGGTTTCCGGGTTCGTCGGCGTTCATGCGCTGCCAATGAAATTCAACGGCCGGCAGCTCTACGCTGCCATCTGCAGCTCGCTGATGGTCGAGGATCACGAGACCGATCCGATGGCCGGTGCCCGCCTGTTGAAGGCCTTCCTCGATGGTCCGCAGGACATCTCCTTCAGCGAAACCGCCAATGATACGTCCGTGAAACTGTGGACGCGGCTTCGCGGCGTTGTGCTGCCGCAATACAGCCTTGACTGGGTTCGCGTGATGCGGCCGGCGACCTTCATGCTCAGCCTTTTTGCCAATCACATGAAGCTTGCCTGGATGTTCAACCCGCTCGCCCGGATCGTCGACCGGCTCTACCTTCGCAAAATGAAGGGCAGTCAACGACGCTGGACCGGCGTCGTCGCCAACGCATCGAGCCGGGGGGCATTTCGGGCCTCCGAGATCGACAGCGGCAGCTTTGCGGGGCTGCTGGAGCCGCTTTGCGCCCAATTTCCGCTACGTCCGCAGTGGGCGGAAGGTCAGCTCAACCATATTCTGGGCGATGCGGCGCAAAAGCCGGATTTCGGAGAGCTTGTCTACGTGTCGGTGGCATCGCCGAACGGCGCCAATGTCGGCGCTTTCGCCTATTACGCGCGACCGGACGGGATCGGCCGCGTGCTGCAGGTCCTCGCTCTTCCCGGCCAGGCCGGGCCGGTGATCGATTGCCTGGTCGAGCATGCCGCCCGGCGCGGTGTCTCCGGCTTGCGCGGCCGCGTCCAGCCCGCGCTTCTGGACGCCATGCTTGTAAGACGCATAGCCTTCATACCGGTCGCCTCGACCGTCGTGCATTCACGCGATCCCGAGCTTCTCGATGCCATGAAGAACGCGCAGGTCTTTCTGAACGGGCTTGCGGGCGAGCAGTGGAGCCAGTTGATCGGCGGCCGCTTCACCTGAAGCGTTCCGCCTACAGCAATTCCAGGAAAGGGTGCGCGGCTTTCCGTCCGGAATTGCGTAAAGACAAGAGCTTAGTATTTCTTTCATGCATGTCGTATCGCAAGACCGGATCACTTTTGCTCGATATGCATAGGTCAGGAGCCGACTTCGTCCACGCCGTCAACGAGCTGCGGGCGCAGGTGCAGATAGCGCGTTGCCTTTCGCTTGGCGGCGATGTCGGCCCAGACGCGTTCGATCTGTGAGGCGGTCAATCCCGCCGCTTGCCCTACCACCTCGGCGGACACGCCGTTGTTGAGGCCGTAGAGACACAGATCCATCCGATCGTAAGGCAGGGAAAAGTAGAATTCTTCCTGCGTCTGCGCCAGCGAGTAGGTGTCGGTGGTCGGCGGCCGGTTGCGGACCTCTTCCGGAATGCCGAGATAGGCGGCTAGCGCATAGACCTGCGTCTTGTAGAGATGCGCGATCGGCTTGACGTCGGCGGCGCCGTCGCCGTTCTTGACGAAGAACCCCTGGTCGTATTCCAGCCGGTTCGGTGTGCCGAGCACGGCGAAGTTCAGCCGGTCGGCATGATAATATTCGAGCTGCTTGCGGGTGCGCTGCTTCATGTTGGTGGCGGCAACGATGCCGAGATAGACCGCCACCGGCATCCGCAATTTCGTCTGCTTGCCTTGCGGGTCCTGCACCACCAGCGACGAGATGTTGTAGCCCTCGCCTTCGAGCACGTTCGCGATCACGATCTTCGAGGCCCAGCCCTTGCCATAGTCCGGGACCAATTCGCGGATGAAGGCGTCGCGGCGTTCATAGCAGCCCATTGCCCGCAGGGTCGGCCCGATATCCTCCACAACGGCCTCGACGCCGAAAGTGTCGGCGACCAGATGGCCGAGCCGCAGGCTTTCAGGGTCGGAATCGCTTTCCGGCATGAGGACGCACAGCACATTCTGGTGGCCGACGGCCCGCGCGGCCAACGCAGCCGAAACGCTGGAATCTATACCGCCCGAAAGACCGAGCACGAGGCCGCGCTTGCGAATGCCGCGCAACTGCTCGCGCAGGGCCGCCACGATCCTGTCCGTTTCGGCGGCGGAATCGATGGCCAGGGCTTGCGTGAAGGCCGGCGCATCCTGGGTTGAGCCGATGTTCATTGCTCGGCCGCCATCATCTCAGCCGCGAGCCGGCGGCTGACCTTGCCCGACTCCGTCTTCGGCAATTCGCTGCGGAACTCTATGACTTTGGGGACCATGAAATCCTCCAGGTGGCGCGCGCAGTGACGAATGATGTCCTTTCCGCCAAGCGCCGGGTCGGACCGCACGACGAGCGCGCCGATCGCATGCCCCAGCACCGGATCCGGCACGCCGACGACCACCGCTTCCGCGATACCTGGATGGGCGTGGAGCACGGCCTCCACTTCCTTGGGGGCGACCTTCTCGCCACGCGTCTTGATGATGTCGTCCTTACGCCCGACAAAATAGAGAAAGCCGTCCTCGTCGGTCTGGAACAGGTCGCCCGTATAGAGCACCTTTTCCCAAGGGTTAGGCCCCGGCCGGAGCGCTCGTTCCGTCGCGGCCTGGTTGCGCCAATAGCCCTGCATGACGTGCGGACCGCGGATGACGAGCTCACCCGCCACGCCCGCCGGCACGCGTTGTCCAAGGTCGTCGACGACAAAGGCTTCCGTGTTGGGGATGGCTATGCCGACCGACCCTGGCCGGCGGTCAAGTTCCTCGGGTGGCAAATAGGTGCAGCGCTTGCATTCGGTCAGTCCATACATCGAATAGATCCGGACGCCGGGCAGCAGCGAGCGCAGGCGTTCTATGTGGGCTGGCGGCAAGGCGGCCGCGGTGTTGGAAATATAGCGGAGGCTGGGCAAGAAACCCGGCGCCAGATCACGCATCTGCAGGATCATCGCCGCCATGGTAGGCACCAGCGGAAGGCCGGTGACGCCCTCTTTGCGGATGCGTTCGAAGATCTCGTGCGGGAAGGCGAAGGACTTCTCGAGCACCAGCGTGGCCCCGAGCCTGACTGCCATCAGCAACTGGTAGAGGCCATAGTCGAAGGCAAGCGGGAGGACGTTCAGGATGATGTCGTCCGGCGCGTTGCGCAGATAGGTGGCGATCGACCCCGCGGCAGCGTCGCAATTGCGATGCGTCATCATCACACCCTTGGGCCGGCCGGTCGAACCTGACGTGTAGATCAGCATCGCAAGGTCGACGTCGATGCCGCGATGGTCTACCTCCGCGCCGTCGAACGTCAGGCAGTCAGTCAGGGACGCGGCCCCTGCCGGGCATTGCCCATCGGCCCCAGGAGTGGAAGCCACGAAGATGCCGGTCTTGCCTTGCGATGCGCAGGCTTCGGTGACCACGGGCATCAGCTTCGCCTGCGTCAGGACCGCCCTGGCGTCGCAATCGGCGATGATGTAACCGAGCTTGTCGGCCTTTGTGGAGGGGTTGATCGGACTGAAGGTCGCACCTGCCTTGAGTGCGGCAAAGATCGATACGGCGGCCTCCCAGCAATTGTCCATGAAGATCAGGACGCGGTCGTCGCGCCTGATCCCATTCATGAAGAGAGCGGTGGCCAGCCGGCTCGAAAGGTCGTCGAGTTCTTCGTAGCTCAGCTTTTTGCCCCTGGTGACCAATGCCGTCTTGGCCGGGTGGGCAGCAGCCTTCGCCACCAGAAAATGCTCGATCCGCACTGGACGTTCCTCGCCGTTGGCGCTTACGCTGCCAGTGTTTGTGCTCTCGCCTCGATGAAGGACGAGATGCGGTCAAGCGAGTCCAGGTTGGCCGGAACGATGTCGGCATCCACCATCGCGATGCCGAAATTGTCCTCGATGAAGGCCACCAGCTCAAGCACCGCAGTCGAGTCGATAATGTCGTTCTCGATCAGCGAGGCTGAATCCGACAGTTTGTAGGAGGTGTCGCCGAACAGGAAGTTGTCGACGATAAAGCTTCTGACCCTGTCCTTGATTGCCGTCATCATGTCTTTCCTTTTCCTCGCCGTCTCAGGCCGCTCTTGCCGCGCCGACCGCTTGGCCGGCGAAATTCTTCTGCCACAGCTGCGTCGACAGAATGCCGACGAAGGCGGCGTTGTCGCGAAATCCGGTCGCGGTCTCCATGCGGCATTTCTCGTGGAGCTTGGCCACCGCCTTGGCGTTGAACAGGCCGCCGGCGGTAATGCTCGCCTCGCCCAGGCAGTCACGAACATAGTCTAGTTCCTCCGCCCCGACGAAGGAGCGGGCCTCCGGGGCGCGGTAAGGTTGCTTGGTGCGTTTACCGATCGCCGCCGGAAGGTGGTGCCTGGCCACCTTGCGCAATATGTGCTTCTCCATCAAGCCTTTCAGTTTCATCTCCGGCGGAAGTCTTGCCGCGAACTCTACCACGCGATGATCCAGGAAAGGAAACCGCCCTTCGATGCCGTGCGCCATGGCCATCCGATCGCCTTGGCTGGAGAGGATGTAGCCGGGCAGGAGGAAGCGGGTTTCGAGATATTGCGCCTGATGCAGCGGATGCCATAGGGAAAACGCCTCGGGTAGGCGGCTGGTCAGCTCTTCAGCTGCGTCATAACCCTTCAACGTCGCGCGCAGGTCGCCGGAAAAGAAGATTTTCGCCGCCGCCGTGGTCTTGAAGCGTGGCCGATGCGAGAACAGCGGATCGTCGAGGGCAGCGTTGCTGGTGCCGAAGAAGGCAGCCAGATACTCCACCGATTGCTGTTGCAGGCCCGGCAGATACGGGTAAAGCCGGCGGAACAGCTGCGGCCTTATGCGCGATGTGGGCTGCCGCCCGCAGAACCGGCGGACACGCGCCTCCTTGAAGACGTCGTAGCCGGCGAAGACCTCGTCGGCGCCTTCACCCGTCAGCACCACCTTCAGGCCGGCCTGGCGAACCAGGGCGGACAATTTGTAGAGTGGCGCTGGCGCCGTGCGGATGATCGGCCGCTCGGCAAAGCGGACGACCTCAGGAAAGACCCCGGCGATATCGCGGGCGCCGCATTCTATGGCGTGGTGGCGCGTGCCGAGCGCCGAGGCCATTTCGATCTGAAAGGCGCTTTCGTCATGCTCGGCGCTGTCGAAGGTTACGGAAAATGTCTCCAGTCTCCGAGGAGTCATGCCGGCGGCAAGCGCCGAAACAAGCGAGGAATCGAGCCCTCCGGAAAGATAGGAGCCGACCGGCACGTCGGCCCGCATGCGAAGCCTCACCGCATCGGTCAGAAGGGCTTGCAATTCCTCTGCCGCGTGGTCCTCGTTCGTGATCTTCGACGGCTCATCACGATGCGGATAGTCCAGGTGCCAGTACCGTTTGACCGTGACCTGCCCCTGCGTCGCGATCATCACACTTGCCGGTTCCAACTCGTGGATATTGCGGAACGCCGTGCGCGGAGCGATCGGCGCCCACAGCGTAAAGATCTGATCCAGCGCAATCGGATCAATTTCAGCGGAGACGCCCGGGACCTTCAGCAGGGCTTTGATCTCCGAGGCAAAGTAAAGCACCCCGTCCTTACTTGTGTAGAACAGCGGCCGGACACCCATCCGGTCTCGTGCAAGCACCATTCGTCGCTGCCGATTGTCCCATATCGCCAAGGCGAAATCACCGTTCAGGAGAGACAAGCAGTCTTCGCCCATCTCCTCATAGAGCTGAAGGATGACCTCTGTGTCGCTCGACGTCCGAAAGTGCCGGCCCTTGGCGATCAGCCCTTCGCGCAGTTCTATGTAGTTGAAAATCTCGCCGTTGAACGCAATCGTCAAATTGCCGGCCTCGTCGGACATCGGTTGCTGGCCATCGCCGATGCCGATCACCGACAGCCGCGCATGCCCGAGCCCGGCATCGGGTGCTACGAATTTCCCTTGCTCATCCGGCCCACGATGGGCAATTGCGGCTACCATGTGCGTGAGCAAAGCTTCCGCATCCCGGATTGACCCGAAATAACCCCCGAATCCACACATCCCTTGAACTCATATTGAACGCTAAGGTACGGAACATAACCTCGATAGTGGCATCTGAGGTTAATCCGATATTTTCACCGAGCATGTGGTTAACAAGAAGTTTGCCACGATGTGGTGTTCGTGGCTAGGACGCGATGGCTCTCCATCACCTCGCGGTTGCGGCCGTAATAGCCGGAACGATAGCCCAGGCTCGCTCTAGGCCTTTTGTCCGGGTTGGCATGGCTGGACACGGGCGGCTAAGGCTGGAAATGTGATTGCACGTCTTCGCTGCCGGGGGGCTGGCCGGAGGACGAGGAGGATGGCGCTGAATTTCGAATATATTGCCGGCCATCCGGCGCTGCACCGTCATGTCGAGGCGCAGTCGAAGGCGCTGCTGCATATCTATGAAACGAGCCCACGCCTGGCCGCCGTGTTCGCCACGCAACAGCGCTGGTTGCTGGCTCACACCGGCCTAGCCCTGCATTTCGCCCGCGACCCGCGCGATCCCCGCACGGAACTGACACTGGCCCGCTTCATCGATGCCGTGCTTCACTATTCCGTCGCTAGCCGCAACACGGCCGAAGCCTTCATCAAGGAGATGCTGCACTATCACATCATCGAATACCTGCCGCACACCGGTGACGGACGAGCCCACCCGTTTCAGGTGACGGCAGCGACGCTGAAGGAATTCGACGGCTGGGTGGTTGCGCATCTGCGCACGCTCGACGGTCTCGACAGCGGCAGCCGCCTCGCCGCCTTTCTCGAGCAGCACGGCATGATTTCCAGGCTGCAGCCGCTGGTGGCGGAAGGCCTGCTCTCCTCCAACCCTGTGCGTGAGCCCAAGCAGACGTTTTCGCTGTTCATATGGCTCAACAATGGCGGCATCGTCATGGATTGGCTGATGTCCGGCATCGATCCCGACAATGCCGCCCTCGACCGGATCCCGACCAGCGTGGTTTCGATCGGCGAATTCGCCAGTTGGCTAAAACTCTCGCGCACCCATCTTGCGCGCAAATTGCGCGACGCCGAAAAGCTCGGCAGCGTCGGCTGGCTGGGCCGGCGCGGGCATTCCGTAATGTGGGTCTCGAACAGCTTCTACCAGGAATACATGACCGTGCAGGCCGCCAAACTTGCCGTCATCGATGCCGCGTTCGAGGCCTGCCGACCGGCGTCGCCGCACGCTGGCTGAACGTTCGGCGCAGACGCTGTTGCGCAGCCGATCGTGCCGACCGCGAGGACCCGTCCGGGCGCATGGTCGAGGTGGCCTTTCCGCCGTCGGGATACGGACATCTGGACAGCGGGGGCGAAGCCTGAAAGCGGAACGATCCGCGCGAGCGGCAGCGATCCGCCCGACGGGTTCGGGTGGATCAACTGGTCAAAAGCCGGGCGCAGCATCTCAATCGATGTCGAATGACACGCCCTGCGCCAGCGGCAGCGCCTTGGAATAGTTCACCGTGTTGGTGGCGCGGCGCATATAGGCCTTCCAGGCATCGGAGCCGCTCTCGCGGCCGCCGCCGGTTTCCTTCTCGCCGCCGAAGGCGCCGCCGATCTCGGCGCCCGACGTGCCGATGTTGACGTTGGCGATGCCGCAATCCGAACCATCGACGCCGAGGAAGCGCTCGGATTCCTGCAGGTCGCGGGTGAAGATCGACGACGATAGTCCGGCGCCGACCGCATTGTGCTCGTCGAGCACGGCATCGAAATCGGAATATTTCATCACGTAGAGGATCGGCGCGAAGGTTTCTTCGGTGACGGGAGCCACCTGCTTCGGCATTTCGACCAGCGCCGGATGCACGTAATAGGCATCGGGATGGCCATTCTCGACCCGCGAACCGCCGGTCAGTTTGCCGCCGTGAGCGGTGGCTTCCTTGAGCGCCTTCTGCATGGCGTCGAAGGCCGCCTTGTCGATCAGCGGCCCGACGAGCGAAGACGTCTCCAGCGGATTGCCGACCGAGACGCTCTCATAGGCCTTCTTCAGCCGCGGCAGCAGCGCGTCATAGACGCTGTCATGCACGAACAGGCGCCGCAGCGTCGTGCAGCGCTGGCCGGCGGTGCCCATGGCGCCAAAGGCGATGGCGCGCAGCGCCATGTCGAGATCGGCGGTCGGGCAGACGATGCCGGCATTGTTGCCGCCGAGTTCGAGCACGGCGCGGGCAAAGCGCTTGGCCAGACGCGGGCCGACATCCCGGCCCATGCGGGTCGAGCCGGTGGCCGAAACCAGCGCCACCTTCGGGTGGTCGACCAGGATCTCGCCGACGGAGCGGTCGCCAATCAGCACCGGTGCCAGGCCCTGCGGCGCATCTGCGCCGAAGCGCTTGACCGCGCCGGCAAAAATCGCCTCGCAGGCGAGCGCCGTCAGCGGCGTCTTTTCCGAGGGCTTCCACACCACGGCGTCGCCGCAGACCAGCGCGAGCGCCGCGTTCCACGACCACACCGCGACCGGGAAGTTGAAGGCCGAAATGACGCCGACGACGCCGAGCGGATGCCAGGTCTCCATCATGCGATGTCCCGGACGCTCGGTGGCGATGGTTAGACCGTAGAGCTGGCGGGAAAGGCCGACGGCGAAATCGCAGATGTCGATCATTTCCTGAACTTCGCCGAGGCCTTCCGACGGGATCTTGCCGACCTCGATCGACACCAGCCGGCCAAGCTCGGTTTTGTGCGCGCGCAACTCCTCGCCGAGCAGCCGCACCAGTTCGCCGCGTCGGGGACCCGGCACCATCCGCCAGGCCTGGAACGCCGTGTGCGCGGCATCGATGGTCTTGGCCGCATCGGCCGGCGAAATCGTCTTCAGCGCCGCGATCTGTTCACCCGTCACCGGGCTGCGCACGACGAGGTCGCCGCCGGTCAGCGCGTCCTTGGCCACACCCAGTTTCGCCAGAAGTTCGGCCGTTTCCTTCGCGATCGTCATTTTTATCCCTTTCAGATCCGCTCGCCGTCATAGGGCGGCGGTCGAGCCTTGGCGCCATTGTCGCCCGCATGCCGCAGGCGCTGTCATGGCGTGCCATTACTCGTTTCAGGGGAAAATCGCCACCCCGGCATGGTCCAAGCCGGGATTGCACGATTGAGCCAGAGGAGGAACAGGCTTAGTGCGCTGTCTTCGCCGGCGCCTTCACGGCTCCGTCTCGCATCAGCCGGTCGATATGCATGCGGATATGGGCGGCTTCCGCTGCCGTGTTGGCCAACGCAATGGCGCGATCGAAGGCGACACGCGCCTCTTCGCCACGGCCGAGCTGCATCAACAGACCGCCCTTGAGGCCGAAGAAGTGGAAATAGCCGGACAGCCTCTCGCCTAGCGGCTCGATCATGGCAAGGGCAGCTTCCGGCCCGCGCACCTTGGCGACCGCAACGGCACGGTTCAGCGTCACCACCGGCGAAGGTTGCATCGCCTCCAGCAGGCTGTAGAGCAGGTCGATCTCTGTCCAGTCGGTCTCCTCGGGGGTTGCCGCCCGCGCATGAAGGGCGGCGATCGCCGCCTGCACCTGGTAGGGTCCGGGCTTCTGGTGGCGCAGGGCCTTGTCGACCAGCGCCAGGCCTTCGTCGATCATCTTGCGGCTCCACAGCGAGCGGTCCTGGTCGTCGAGCAGCACGATCTCGCCATTCTCGTCGAAGCGGGCCGGCGCGCGCGCATGCTGCAGCAAAAGCAATGCCGTCAGACCCATGATCTCCGGCTCGGTCTGGAACAGCCGCAGCAACAGGCGCGCCAGCCGGATCGCTTCCTCGCAAAGCGGCGCACGCGCCGGCGCCTCGCCGCTGTTGGTGGAATAACCTTCGTTGAAGATCAGATAGACCATGGCGGCAACGGCGGCGAGCCGCTCNGAGCCGCTCCGAGCGCTCGACCGCTCCGGGCGTCTCGAACGGCACGCCGGCATCGGCAATGCGCGCCTTGGCGCGCGTGATGCGCTGTTCCATGGCGCTTTCGCCGACCAGGAACGCACGCGCGATCTGCTTGACGGTGAGACCGGAGACGATGCGCAGCGCCACCGCGATCTGCTGCGTAGGCGGCAGATCCGGATGGCAGCAGATGAACAAGAGCCGCAATATGTCATCGCGGTAGTGCGCGCCGTCCAGCCGTTCGGCGATATCGCTCTCGGCATCTTCCAAGTCCGAGATCTGGTCCTCTTCCGGCATCGGCGCCTGCTTGGCGCGCTTGCGCACCGCGTCGATGCCGGTGTTGCGGCCGACAAAGATTAGCCAGGCCGCAGGATCGCGCGGCGGCCCGTTCTGCGGCCAGTTCTTGAGTGCCCTCAGGCACGCGTCCTGGAAAGCTTCCTCCGCCGTATCGAGATTGCGGAAATAGCGCAGCAGCGCACCCATAGCCTGCGGGCGGGCAGCGCTGATCGCCGAGCTTATCCAGGCGAGGTCTGTCATGTGGCTACTCTGGTTGGGTTGAAGACGGAAACCGGTCGGATCTCATAGGATCCGCCGCTGGGATTGACCTCGGAAAGCTCGCGCGCGAAGTCGACGGCTTCGTCGAGATCGGCGCATTCCAGCGTGTAGAAGCCGAGGAACTGTTCCTTGGTCTCGGCAAACGGGCCGTCGATGACGACCGATTCGCCCTTGACCTTGCGCAGCGTCGTCGCGGCGGTGGTGGGCAAAAGCCGCGCCACCGGCCCAAGCCGGCCGGCTTGAGCATATTTTTCCTGCACATGCATGAGCTTTGCCATGACCTCGTCATCCTGTGCCTTGCTCCAGGAGGAGACGACATCTTCGGAGGCATAGCAGAGGATAGCGTAGAGCATGGGACGTCCTTTTCTGTCTCAAAGGACGAAACAGTAGGGCCTGTGCCGACATGGCGTCGACAAAAAAGTTACGCCATTTTTGTCAGCCTTCGCTTGCCTTCAACCATCTCAGCACAAGAGCCTCTTCATCATCGAGACCGTCGATCGCTCGCTTGCGCTTGTTGGCCTCGGTCATTTCGCTAAGCAGCCGCCCTTCCACCCAGGCTTCGAAAACCTGTGGATGGATGTAGCATTTGCGGCAGACGGCGCGTGTGTTGCCGAGCCGCTCGGCCACCTTGTCGATGACCGCGTTCATCACACGCTTGGTCTGCGCCTGGCTTTCGGGAAGCTCCGTCCGCGCAAACAGCGACGCGGCATGGATGGTGCCGCCCCAGGTGCGGAAATGCTTGGAGCTGAAATTGGCGCCGATCGCGTCGCGGATATAGCGGTTGACATCGTCGGAACGCACTCCATGCCTCTCGCCGTCCTCGTCGAGATATTGGAACAGTTGCTGCCCCGGAATATCCTGCGCGCCGCGCACGACCCGGGCGATGCGGCGGTCGACCAGCTTCAACTTCCATTCCTTGCCGGACTTGCCCTTGAAGGCAAAGCGCAGGCTGGATCCCTTGATGTCGACGTGGCGGTCGCGCAGCGTCGTCAGCCCAAAGCTCTTGTTGTCGCGGGCATAGGCGGCATTGCCGACCCGGATCATCGTGTTGTCGAGCAGCCAGACAATTGCCGCCACGACGCGCTCGGCCGGCAGGCCGCGGCGGCGCAGATCGGCATCGATCCGGCGGCGCAACTCCGGCAGGCTTTCGGCAAAGGCGACAAGGCTGGAGTATTTGGCGCCGTCGCGCTCGGCGGCCCACAGCGGATGGTAGCGGTACTGTTTGCGCCCGCGCTGGTCGCGGCCGGTCGCCTGGATGTGGCCGGCGGGATCGGGCGAGATCCACACATCCGTCCATGCCGGCGGAATGGCCAGCGCCTTGATGCGGGCAATGGCTGCCGCGCCGACGGCCTGTCCTTTCGCGCCCTTGTAGGAAAAGCCTTCGCCCGCCTTCAGGCGCCGGATCCCCGGCTCGCTGTCGCTGATATAGGTGAGCGAGGCCTGTTCGGCAGCGGTCTGCGCGCCGTTCTTCGGCGCTCCATCGTCCCCCTGTCCGGCAGCCGACCGGCCGGATGGCGTCCCAGATTTTTCAAGCATGCCCGCTCCACGAAATTTTTCTCGTAGATAAGCGCCAAGCCGACTGCTGGTTCCACCCCGTTGCTATGGAATGTGGTCGGGTCCACCAATGGTGGCATCAGCCGGCACGGCCATCCAGAGGCCGCCATCGTCGACGTGAGGCGGATGGTAGTCGCGCCCGGGCGGAATCTGTTCGAACACGGCCCCTGCCTCATCGGCAAGGTAGTCATAGCCCACATCCTGCAGGAGCCCCTTTGGATCAAGGTGGTGGTAGAGATTGCGGCGGGCGATCCGCCGCTTCGGCTCCATCATCTTTAAATGATAGAGGTTGAGCCCGCTGTTGCGGGCCTTGAAACCAAGATCGGGAGGATACCAGAGCCCGTGCAGGTCCTCTGGTCGGTACTTCGCCGGATCGTAGGCTCTGAACAGACGATACTGGAACTTTTCGGCCCACAGCCCGTCGACCCGGTACTCGGTCGGCGAATACAATTCGCGGAGCCGGAACCCCCAGGCCATGCGCCTGTAATCCCCCGTCAGCTGTCCGATCCGCTCCGCGGTACCGCGTTCCAGCCGCTCATCGGGATCAATAGCCAGGATCCAGTCGGCGGCAGCTTCATGCGCTGCGTCGAGCAAGATCCGCCGCCGCTGCGGCTCGCTGCTGAACACGCCGGTCGCCCCGCGATCGTCATAGGCAATCCAGCCGTCAACGACCGGATCGATATTGGTGATCAGATCGGCAACCAGATGCGCGTCATAACGATAGCTGAAAACTGCGACCGTTCTCTGGCGCGTCCAGAACAGTCGGCTCCGTCGCCAGCGTCGAGGCTTGATTTGGCTCGTTATCATTTTCTTGTTGCCGCTTTCACGCGATTTCGCACGCCAATATAGACACCCACGGATTTGACCAGCAGGGCAAGCCAGACAATTGGCATCGACATCATCGCGAAAGTTCGATCCCGATCGGAAAGCCCGATCTTCGCCAGCTTGCGGGCATTCCGCCGATCGCGAAACGTGTCGCGAAAACACCGAAACGGAGTGTTCAGGGCGGACGCTGCGAGGTAATCGCCGCGGCGACAGCCGCGCCTGTACTGATCGGCAAGCAATCTGGACAGCCGGGTTTCGTTGCGATGAACGGTTTGCACCTTAGGCTCCCAGACCGGCTGCAGTTCCTGCGGCAGCCGCCCCAGAAATTCGGTGTTTTCGGCAGCAGGCATGGTTTCATCGAACAAGCCATATTCATCGAACAGCCGCCGATCGAACGACACGCCGTAACGCAGCGCACGATCCGACGGCAGACCGGGAAGCCGTCGCATGAACATGATCAGATGAGCCGCACAGGCGATCAGATTGCGCGGATGGCTATTCACCATCGCGCTCGCCACGGCGCGGTCGCCAGCCAGATGCCGCTGCATCCGTGCCTCGGCCCAGCCCGAACAGGCGAGGCAATCATCGGCAAGAAAGGCAACGAAAGGCGCTTTGGTGGCCGCAATGCCGAGATTGCGGGCTGCGCCGACAAACAGCCTTCGACCGACCTCGATCACTGGCACCTTGACCCCGGCGCCGGTCAGCAGCGCCAGGACCTCGCCTCCGCCCGAGTTGACCACCATGATCTCGAGCGGCGCATTCTGATCAAGCAGGGATGTCACCGCCTCGACGATTTGAGCCGGCGCGCGATAGCCGATGACAATGACGGCACGCTGCGGCGGGNAGCAGGGATGTCACCGCCTCGACGATTTGAGCCGGCGCGCGATAGCCGATGACAATGACGGCACGCTGCGGCGGGGCTGATTCAGGCACGTTGCAACTGGACGCGCGGAGAGGAAAACCAGCGCCGCAGCGCCAGCTTCAGCTGGTAGCGCCTGCAACGCCAGGTGTTCGACCGCACCTTCGGCGCCGCCGCCGCGATCCTCAGGAACCGCGCCGCCGTCTCCAGATCGCCGCGCGCATAGTGAACCCTGGCGATCTTGAGGGCGACCAGCCCCTCCCTGGTTTTTAGCGACGACAGTGGGATGCCACAGTCAGTCAGCTCGCGCAGCGCCAGCCGCCAGTCGAGAAAGCGGCGCACCGGTCTGGTGATGAAGCGATCATCGGAACGCACTGCCGAAACGTGGTAGATCATGACGGGATGCACGATCAGGGCAAGCGACGCCCTGCCCATCAGCCTGGACCAGAACAGCGTGTCCTCGTCATAGGCAAGCCCGGTCGGGAAGCGCGTGTCGCCGACGACGCGCCGGGAAACCAGCGCACTGCCCACGGCGATCGAGCGAATGTGACCTTCCAGATAGGCCGAGGCATTGGCTATACCATCTTCTATGTAGCCGGCTGGAAGCTTGAGGTTCCGGTTCTCGCCATCGGTGCGCCGACGGTAGGCGCCGATCACCATGTCGGCGGCCGGCTGCGCCCCCGCCCGGACCAGCATCGACCGCAGCCCGCCCTCCAGATGCAAGTCGTCGGCGTCGATCAGGTAGATCCAGGAGCATTGCGCCTGCGCCAGCGCCACATTGCGGGAGCCGCCCGCGTCCCGGCAGTTGCTCATGAGCACGCGCAACGGCAACGAGAATTGCGTGGCGGCATTCAGCGCGGCTTCTGCCGTCCCGTCCGAGGAGGAATCGTCGACCAGCAGCACCTCGCCGATAACCTCGGCTTCGGAACGAAGCGAGGCCAGCGTGGCCGCTATGGTTGCCGCCGCATTGTGCGCCGGGATGATGACACTGATTGCCGTCAATACCGAACTCCGCATCAGCATGCCTGCCGACCGATCCTCCCCGAAGTTTCAACCGAGCATAACGGGCATCGCCGTTGTTGAGAAGCTGTGCTTCGAGGCTGTCAGGCCTTCTCGAGCGCGACCGGGATGACGTCGACGGCCTGGTCGCCGACCTGGCCGCCGGTGGTTTTCAGCACGCCGACGATCGGAGCCACGTCGGAATAGTCGCGGCCATAGCCAACGGTGATGTGGTCGTTGCTGGCCCGCATGCCATTGGTCGGGTCGAATTCCTGCCAGCCGGCATCGCGCCCACACCACACCTTGACCCAGGCATGCATGGCATCGGCGCCTTCGAGCCGCGGCTTCCCTTTCGGGGGAATGGTGCGCAGGAAGCCGCTGACATAACCCGCAGGAATACCTAGCCCGCGCAGGCCGGCGATCATGATGTGGGAGAAGTCCTGGCACACGCCCCGCTTCAAACGGAAGGCATCGCTGGCCCCGGTACGCACCGTGGTCGCTTCCCCGTCATAGGTGAAATCGCGGTGGATGCGGTTGCACAGATCGATGGCCATGCCGACCGTCGAGCCGCCGGCGCTGTCGCGGGCATAGGCGGTGATCGCCGCATCGATGCCGGCATGATCGCTGGCGGCGAGAAAGTGATGCGGTGCATCCGGCGCCAGTGACCGTACGGCGCCGAGTTCTTCCTGCAGGCGCTGCAGATCGGGCGACACGTCGAGCCCAGGCTCCGGCCGTGACACCGACACGCGCGCGCTCATTCTGATGTCGAGCCCGTCATGGACGTCGCGAAAGGCGATCGCGGTGACATTGTTGCCGAAGAAATCGGCAAAATCCGTGCGCTCCGATGGGGTCGGCACAAACGAAAGCGAGGCCGCGATCACGCGCTGCACGCCGGCAATGGTCGGCGGCAATACACGCACCTGATGCCGGCTGCCGCCGGCCGCGGCGTCATAATCGTAGCTGAGATGAAGCCTGATATCGTACAGCATGTTAACCAAAATACGCTTTAGCCAGGCTGCTATAGAGGTTGCCGATCTCAGTTGCGAGATCGTCCAGCACCTCCGCCGACATCTCCGATGGCTCCATGACGGCAATTGCCGTGTTGAGCTGCAGGATTTCCTTGGCCGCGACCGACATATGCCCCTCCGGCCCAACCGATGGCAACAGGCCGATCTCCGCCTTCAGCCGTTCGAGCTGGAACAGGATCGAGCGCGGGTTGAGTGGGTCGAGCGCCAAGAGGTCGATCACCGTGCGCCGTCCGGCCCGCACCGGATATTGCCGGCGGTGGGTCATGACGCTGTCGCCGATCTCCAGCATCATATCGAGCGAGCCGTCCGACGCACCGGACCTTGTCAGTCGGGCTAGCGTACGGGCGATCTGGATGCCGCGCTCGATCCGCCGGCCGATCTCGAGGAAACGCCAGCCGGTGAAACGGTACATATTCTCGTGCAACAGGCCGGAGAAACCGGCGAGCTTGCGCAGCATGACCGTCATGGCCCGTGTCGCGTCGTCACCCGGCGCCACCGTGGTGGCGAACTGATGAATGGTCTTCGACAGGTCCTTCAGCGCCAGCCAGCCATCGGGCGAAAAGCGGTCGCGGATCTGTCCGGCGCTGTAGACGGCGCTGTCCAGCGTGCCGATCAATCCGGGCGGAATGGCCGCTTCGAGATCGACGCCGAACGGTTCGAGATAGTCCCTGATATCGGCGAGCAGCAGCATGTCAGGATCGGACGTCTCGGCCAGCCGCACATGATAGGCGCGCAGGATGCGAACCGTATCCTCCGAGCGCTCGATATAGCGGCCGAGCCAGGTCAGGTTTTCCGCCGCGCGGCTGGGCAGGCTCCCCGGCATGGTGCGGACGAAGCTGTCATGCTCCTGCGGCAGCAGCGTCTCGCGCTCGACCGACCGGTCGCTGACCACCCAGACGTCGGCCGCCTGGCCGCCGCGCTGCATGGCGATGGCCGTCGGGTCGAGCGAAAGGCCGACACGGGCGAAACCGCCCGGCATCACCGTCCAGCCATCGGGCGTGCGCGCCAGATAAACGCGCAGGCTTGCCGGTCGCGGTTCCAGCCAGCCGCCGACATAGACCGGCGTCGTCGACAGCGTCACCGCTTCCTGGCCGACGAAACCGCTGCCATCGCTCTCGATGCGCGCGATCAGCGCGATGCGTTCCTCCGGCGTCAGTGCCGAACCGAGCCTGGTCTGGCCGTCATCCTCGAAGGCCAGCCGCGTCGACAGCGCCGGACCGATCACCATGCGATCGATATTGGCAAGCACATGGGCCCGTTCGGTTGCTTGCCCGCACCACCAGGTGGCGACGCTTGGCAACAGAAGTTCTTCGCCGCGCAATGCGCGCGAAATCTTCGGCAGGAAGGCGAGCAGCGCCCGGGTTTCCATCAAGCCCGACCCCAGCGCATTGACCGTAGACACGGTGCCGCGGCGGATCGCCTCGACCAGCCCCGGCGTGCCGATATGCGAGTCCGACCTCAGCTCCAGCGGATCGGCAAAGGCGGCGTCGAGCCGCCGCCACAGCACGCTGATCGGCATCAGCCCCGAAACCGTGCGCACCATCAGCTTTCCGCCGGCGACGGTCAGATCCTCGCCCTCGAGCAGCATGATGCCGAGATAGCGGGCGATATAGGCGTGCTCGTAATACGTCTCGTTGAGCGGCCCCGGCGTCAGAATGGCGACGCGGCCGTCATTCTCCTTCGCCATGCCGATCAGAGCATCGCGAAAGCGACGGAAGAAACCGGCCAGGCGATGCACATGCATCTCGCCATAGACGTCGGACAAAGCCCGCGTCGTGGCGACGCGGTTTTCCAGCGCAAAGCCGGCGCCCGACGGCGCCTGCGTGCGGTCGCCCAGCACCCACCAGCTTCCATCCGGCCCACGGCCGAGCTCGAAGGCGCAAAAATGCAGGAAATGACCGCTGGCCGGCATGGTGCCGACGACGGGGCGCAAAAATTCGGGGCTCCCCGCAATCAGGCCTGCCGGCAGGATTCCCTTCTCGATCAGCCGGTTCGGGCCATAGATATCAGCGACTATCTCCTCGAAAAGGTCGGCGCGCTGGACGAGACCGGCGCTGATCCCGGCCCATTCCTTGTCTTCGATCAGCAGCGGGATATGCGCCAGCGGCCATTCGCGCTCATTGGCGCCGGCCTTGTCATAGACGCGGTAATAAACCCCGGCGTCGCGCAGATACTGGTCGGCGCGGGCAAAGCGCTGGCCGAGCTTTTCCGGGCCTAGTTCCTCCAACGCCTCGATGAAGGGTGCCCAGGCCGGACGCGGACGGCCCGAAGCATCGACCATCTCGTCGACGACGCCGTCAATCGGCTGGTAGTGCTCCAGCAGACTGTGCCTCAGCGGCTTGCCGCGGACCTTTTTCTGATTCCCCTTTGCCATCGCTGATCAGAGTCTTGCTGGCCGCCTGAGGTCAAGGGTCATGGGGAAGTCTTCAGAGGCTTCTTCATTGCGCAGCACATAGGCCGACGGCGTATGGCCGCGCGGCTCGAAGCGGGCGAGACGCCTCGCCTCAGCCTCATTGCCGTTGACCGGGAAAGTGTCGTAGCTGCGCCCACCTGGATGCGCGACATGGTAGACGCAGCCGCCCACCGCCCGCCCCGACCAACGGTCGTAGATATCGAAGACGAGCGGCGTGTTGACCGGCAGCGCCGGGTGCAGGCCCGACGAAGGCTGCCAGGCCTTGAAGCGCACACCGGCTACCGCGACCTCGCGATTGTCGGTGACCTTCATCGGCACGATTCGGCCATTGCAGACAATGGCATGGCGTTCCGGGTTGAGGCCTTCGGTCCTGACCTGCAGCCGTTCGACCGAGGAGTCGACGAAACGCACAGTGCCGCCGATTGCGCCTTGCTCGCCCATGACATGCCACGGCTCCAGCGCCTGCCGCAGTTCCAGCTTGATGCCGGCATGCTGGACTTCGCCGCAGAACGGAAAGCGGAACTCCAGCTGGGCATCGAACCATTCCGGCCGGAATTCGAAACCGTTGAGCTTGAGGTCGTCGAGCATGTCGAGGAAATCCGCCCAGACATAATGCGGCAGCATGAACCGGTCATGGAGCGAGGTGCCCCAGCGCACGAAGCGGCCATCAAGCGGGTTGTTCCACGCACGGGCGATGATGGCGCGCACCAGCAATTGCTGCGCCAGCGACATGCGCGCATTGGGCGGCATCTCGAAACCGCGGAACTCGACAAGCCCAAGCCGGCCGGTCGGGCCATCGGGCGAAAACAGCTTGTCGATGCAGATTTCCGAGCGGTGCGTATTGCCGGTGACATCGGTCAACAGGTTGCGAAACAGTCGGTCGACCAGCCAAGGCAGCGGTGTGTTGCCCTGGCCCGGATGCGGCACCTGCGCCATCGCGATCTCGAGTTCGTAAAGCGAGTCGTGCCGCGCCTCGTCGAAGCGCGGCGCCTGGCTGGTCGGGCCGATGAACAGGCCGGAAAATAGATAGGACAGCGACGGGCGCCGCTGCCATTGTAGCACCAGGCTCTTCAACAGATCGGGCCGGCGCAGGAACGGGCTGTCATTGGGCGTCGCGCCGCCGACGACGACATGGTTGCCCCCGCCGGTACCGGTGTGGCGGCCGTCGATCATGAACTTGTCGGCGCCAAGCCGCGTCTGCCGTGCTTCCTCGTAGATCGCCGTCGTCGTCGCCACGCAGTCCTGCCAGTTGGCAGCCGGATGGATGTTGACCTCGATGACGCCGGGATCGGGTGCCACCCTGATAACGTTGAGGCGCGGATCGTGCGGCGGTCCATAGCCTTCGATATGCACGGGAAGGCGGATCGACTTGGCCGCGTTTTCTGCGGCTGCGACCAGTTCGAGATAATCTTCCAGCGCCTCGACCGGCGGCATGAACACGCAAAGCCGCCCGTCGCGCGGCTCGACCGAAAGTGCTGTACGCACCGCGCCGCCGATCTCGGTGATCTCCTGCTCCACCCGGTCTTGCTGGCCGGTCGTCGCAGTGAACGATACCGCCTGCTGGCGCCGCGCCATCTCGTCGGCGCCTTCCAGTTCGGCCGGAGCCGGTTCTGGCAGTATGGCTTCCCGCGCCGGCAGCGGTCCACGCGGCAGCGACGGATCGACCGGCACAATATAGGGGAACTGCGCCGGCGGCACATAGGGCAGCGTGCCCAGCGGCAGGCGGTAACCGACAGGGGAATCGCCCAGCACCAGGAACAGCCGCCCGCGCCGGGTCTTCCACTTCTCCGAGCGCCAGCGCGGGTCCGAAGCCTGGCTGTTCCAGCGCTGCACCGGCAGCACGTAGCCCGACGGCTTGGTCAGCCCGCGCTCGAACACTTTCGCCATGCGGCTGCGCTCTTCCGGGTCTTCCAGCTTGGAGTTGGACGGATCGACATTGTCGGGCAGCTTGCCTTCTTTCAGCAGCCATTCGGCCGGGTCCTCATAGGCCTCGCTGACCATCGCCTTGTCGATGCCGAGTTCGCCGGCGATTGCCGTCAGCAAGCTCTCGGCCTGCTGCGGCCCCACCTTTGCGTCGCTCTTTTCGCGTGCGATCAGCGACGGATCGCTCCACACCGGCTGGCCGTCGGTGCGCCAATAGAGCGAAAAGGTCCAGCGCGGCAGGCTTTCGCCCGGATACCATTTGCCCTGGCCGTAGTGGAGGAAGCCGCCCGGCGCGAAGCGTTCGCGCAATTTACGGATCAGCGCATCGGCCTTTTCGCGCTTGGTCGGGCCGACGGCGGCGGTGTTCCACTCGGCGGACTCGAAATCGTCGATGGAGACAAAGGTCGGCTCGCCGCCCATGGTCAGCCTGACGTCGCCCGCTTGAAGTGCGGCGTCGACCTTGTTGCCCAGCGCATCCAGCGCCTGCCAGCTTTCGTCCGAGAATGGCTTGGTGATGCGCGGATGTTCGGCGATGCGGTCGACACGCATGTCGAAGCCGAATTCGACATTGGCGAAGCTCGCCATGCCGGAAATGGGTGCGGCGTTGCGGAAATGCGGCGTGGCCGCCAGCGGCACATGGCTTTCGCCGGTGAGCAGGCCCGACGTCGGATCGAAGCCGATCCAGCCGGCGCCCGGCAGATAGACCTCGCACCAGGCGTGCAGGTCGGTGAAGTCGACGGCGGTTCCGGCGGGGCCATCGAGCGCGACCAGATCGGGCTTCAGCTGGATCAGATAGCCGGAGACGAAACGCGCTGCGAGGCCGAGATTCCTGAGGATTTGCACCAGCAGCCAGCTCGAATCCCGGCACGATCCCTTTTTCGCGGCCAGCGTTTCCTCCGGCGAGAACACGCCGGTTTCCATCCGCACGATATAAGCGATCTCCCGCTGCAGCCGCGCATTGAGGTCGACGACGAAATTGACGGTGTTGGTGGCGCTACGGTCGATGGTTGCGAGGAAAGTAGACAGCAGCGGCCCCGCCGGCTCCGGCGTGCGGTAGATGGCGAGATCGTCCCTGATGTCTTCGGGGTACTCGAACGGGAAGGTCTCGGCCGATGGCTCGACGAAGAAATCGAACGGATTGTAGACCGTCATGTCGGCGACGAGATCGACCTCGATCTTCAATTCCGTCACCGGTTCCGGGAAGACGAAGCGGGCGAGGAAATTGCCGTAGGGGTCCTGCTGCAGATTGACGAAGTGGTTCGCCGGCCCGACCTTCAGCGAATGGCTGAGCACCTTGGTGCGGGAATGCGGTGCCGGCTGCAGCCTGATGACCTGGGGCCCGAGAACCACCGGCCGGTCATATTTGTAATGGGTCAGGTGGTAGACGGCTGCCAGTATTGCCATGGGGCCCCGGAGATCGGCGTTTCTTCAGCCGAACCCTGACACATCTATTGGCCATTCTCCAAGCAGAGATGTTGCGCTGCACCTAAATTAAGCAGCTAACGACCGCGGAACCGTGCTTAGCGGCGGGGTCACCGCCCGTGCCTGCCTTAGACGTCGGGGTTAGCGAAGCCCTTCGCGCCTTCGTCATCCTGGGGCGAAGCAAGGAGCGAAGCGACGCGGCGCAGACCCCGGGATCCATGCCGGGACATCAGCCGAAGAATGCAACGTGCAGAACGATCCTGTTCACATCCTGCCCTGAAAAGATCCTGCCCCGCAGTGCCGGACGAAGCAGAGGGCTCAGAAAAACGCCTGTATCCCCGTCTGAGCCCTGCCAAGGATCAGCGCATGCACGTCATGCGTGCCTTCATAGGTGTTGACCGTCTCCAGGTTCTGCGCGTGGCGCATGACGTGGTAGCCGATCTGGATGCCGTTGCCGCCATGCATGTCGCGGGCCTGGCGGGCGATGTCAAGCGCCTTGCCGCAATTGTTGCGCTTGACGATGGAGATCATTTCTGGGGCCATCTTGCCTTCATCCATCAGCCGCCCGACGCGCAGCGAGCCCTGCAGGCCGAGCGCGATCTCGGTCTGCATGTCGGCGAGCTTTTTCTGGAACAGCTGCGTGCCGGCGAGCGGCTTGCCGAACTGCTTGCGGTCGAGTCCATACTGCCGGGCCCGGTGCCAGCAATCCTCGGCGGCGCCCATCGCGCCCCAGGAAATGCCGTAGCGGGCCCGGTTGAGGCAGCCGAATGGGCCGCCGAGGCCCCTGGCGTTGGGCAGCAGCGCGTCTTCGCCAACCTCGACGCCTTCCATCACCACCTCGCCGGTGATCGAGGCCCTAAGGCTGAGCTTGCCGCCGATCTTCGGCGCCGACAGCCCCTTCATGCCCTTCTCCAGCACGAAACCGCGGATTTCGTCCTTGCCGTTGTCGCCCTTCAGCTTCGCCCAGACCACGAACACGTCGGCGATCGGCGCGTTGGATATCCACATTTTCGAGCCGGAAATCTTGTAGCCGTTCGCCGTCTTCTCGGCCCGCGTCTTCATGCCGCCCGGATCGGAACCGGCATCCGGCTCGGTCAGGCCGAAACAGCCGATCCATTCGCCCGAAGCCAGCTTCGGCAGGTATCTCTTGCGCTGCTCTTCCGTGCCATAGGCATGGATGGGGTACATCACCAGCGACGATTGCACCGACATCATCGAGCGGTAGCCGGAATCGACCCGCTCGACCTCGCGCGCCACCAACCCGTAGGTGACGTAATTGGCGCCGAGCCCGCCATATTCCTCAGGGATGGTGATGCCGAGCAGGCCGGCCTCGCCCATCTCGCGAAAGATGCCGGCATCGGTCTTTTCCTCGAGATAGGCCTCCTCGATGCGCGGCGCGAGCTTGTCGGCGGCAAAGGCGGCCGCGCCATCGCGCACCATGCGCTCATCCTCGGAAAGCTGGTTCTCGATCAGGAAGGGGTCTTCCCAGACGAACGCGTTCTTGTCGGCGGCCATGGCTTCGCTCTCTCCCAAAATCTTGAAGTGCTCGGGCTTATCCACCTCCGCTTCGGAAAAATCAAACAAAATTGCATCACAGATCAATGAGGTTTAGTAATGGATCATGAACGTCCAACGCCGGCTTTTACCCAGCACCAGCGCCCTTGCCGCCTTCGAGGCCGTGGCCCGCCTTGGCTCCTTCACCGCTGCCGCCCAGGAACTCGATTTGACCCAAGGGGCCGTCAGCCGCCAGATAGCACTTCTGGAGGAACAGTTCGGCCGCCGGCTGTTCGAGCGCGACAGCCGCAATGTTCGGCTGTCCACGGCGGGCGAAATCTATGCCGAAGCCGTGCGGGCGGCACTCGGGCAATTGCGCGACGCCGCGCTCGGATTGATGAGCAATCGGCATAGCGGCATGCTGAACCTCGCCATACTGCCGACCTTCGGCACGCGCTGGCTGATGCCGCTGATCCCGGATTTCGTCGCAGAAAACCCTGACATCACCATCAACTTTGTCACCCGCATCGGCCGCTTCGACTTCGCCCGCGAGCGGCTCGACGCCGCCATCCATCATGGCCAGCCCGACTGGCCGGACGCCGACTCCACGCTTCTGATGCGTGAGACCGTAATGCCGGTGGTCTCGCCAGACTTCCTTGCCAGCCGCGATATCACCACGGCGGCCGACATCAGCCGCCTGCCGCTGCTGCACATGGCGACGCGTCCCGGGGCCTGGGGCGAATGGTTCGAGGGACAGGGCTTGAGCGCACCGATCGGACCCGGCATGCAGTTCGAGCAATTCGGCACCGTTGCCCAAGCCTGCATGGCGGGGCTTGGCGTCGCGCTCCTGCCGCAAGTTCTTATCGCCGGCGAATTGCAGCGCGGTCAGCTCGTGCAGGCGCCGGGACAGCCGATGCAAAGCCGCAGCGCCTACTACCTCGTCGTCCCGAACGACAAGCGCGGCCACCCGCCCGTCGTCAGCTTTCGCGACTGGCTGCTGGGCCAGGTTGAGAAGGAACCGGCCGTTCTGGCCTGGTAGCTACTTCCGCTTCATCGACTCGGTTTCCGGCTGGAAGCGCAGCGTTTTTGCGACTTGCGTTCGGCAACTTTCGCATCGAGCTTGCTTTTGATCCGGGCGAAAGCCTGGTCTCCATCGACCGAACTGCCACTCGCCATGCCCTCGTCCCAAAGACGCCCCAACTCTTGGACACTCACTTTCTCGAAACTTGCCATATCGCGCGTATCTCCACACAAGGATGCGATTGCAAGGAACCATTCGAGGCTACTTCCGCTTCAAGGCATCGGCCAGTGCTGCGCCAAACGCGCCTTGCTGTGCCGGTCCTTCCGGCTGACGCTGCGGCATCGGCGAAGGTTGCGCCGGCTTGCCGCCGCCATTGTCGCGCGGCCCCTTCGGCGTCCCGCCCTCGCCGCCGTCCTTGCGCATGGACAGCGCGATGCGCTTGCGCTTGATGTCGACATCGACGACCCGCACCTTCACCACATCGCCCGCCTTCACCACCTCATGCGCGTCCTTGATGAAACGATCGGCCAGTTGCGAGACATGCACCAGCCCGTCCTGGTGCACGCCGATATCGACGAAGGCGCCGAAGGCCGCGACATTGGTGACGGTGCCTTCGAGAAGCATGCCGGGCTTCAGATCCTTGATATCGTCGACGCCGTCGGCAAAGGTCGCCGTCTTGAAGCCGGGGCGCGGGTCGCGGCCGGGCTTTTCCAGCTCCGCAATGATGTCGCGCACCGTCGGCAGGCCGAACCGTTCGTCGACGAAGACGCGCGGATCGAGCGCCTTGAGCGCGGCACTGTCTCCCATCAGCGAGCGCACATCGCGACCGCAGACGGCTACGATCTTCTTGGCCACGCCGTAGGCTTCCGGATGGACCGACGAGGCGTCGAGCGGCTCGCTGCCATTGGCAATGCGCAGGAAGCCTGCGGACTGTTCGAACGCGCGCGGTCCGAGCCGCGCTACCTTGAGCAGCTCCTTGCGGCTGGCGAACGGCCCGGTCACATCGCGATGCGCGACAATGGCATCGGCAAGCGACGCGCCCAGGCCTGACACGCGGGCCAAAAGCGGCGCCGAGGCAGTGTTGAGATCGACGCCGACGGCATTGACCGCGTCCTCTACCACCGCCTCCAGCGAGCGGCCAAGCCGGTACTGGTCGACATCATGCTGGTACTGGCCAACGCCGATCGATTTTGGCTCGATCTTGACCAGTTCGGCGAGCGGGTCCTGCAGGCGCCTGGCGATCGACACCGCACCGCGCAGCGACACGTCGAGCCCGGGAAACTCAGCCGCCGCTGTCGCCGAGGCCGAATAGACCGAGGCGCCGGCTTCGCTGACGATCACCTTGAGCGGCTTCGGCCCGCCATCCGAAGGCATATCGGACAGCATGTCGGCGACCAGCTTTTCAGTCTCGCGGCTGCCGGTGCCGTTGCCGATCGAGATCAGCTCGACCTTGTGCAGGCGGATGAGCTTGGCGAGCTCCGCCTGTGTGCCGCGCACATCGTTCCGCGGCGGAAATGGATAGACCGTCGTCGTCGCCAGCACCTTGCCGGTGCCATCTACCACCGCGACCTTGACGCCGGTGCGGATGCCGGGATCGAGCCCCATGGTCGGCCGCGATCCGGCGGGCGCTGCCAGCAGCAAATCCTTGAGGTTGCGTGCAAAGACATGGATCGCCTCTTCCTCCGCCCGCTCGCGCAGGTCGCGCATCAAATCGAGCGTCAGGTGCAGCGAAAGCTTGATCCGCCAGGTCCAGCCGGCGACTTCCATCAGCCAGCGGTCGCCCGGCAGGCTGCCGCCGATGGCGTAGGCATTGGCGATCATCCGCTCGACCGGCTTCACCGGCGAGGCATCGTCGGCATCGACCTCGATGTCGAGCGACAACACCTCTTCGTTGCGGCCGCGCAGCATGGCCAGCGCACGGTGGCTCGGAACATTGGCCCAGCGCTCGACATGCTCGAAATAGTCGGAGAATTTCGCCCCGGCCTCCTGCTTACCGTCGACGACACGGGCACGCATGAAAGCGCGCTCCTTCATGTAGGTGCGAAGCTTGCCGACCAGATCGGCATTTTCCGCGAACTGTTCCGACAGGATGTCGCGTGCGCCTTCCAGTGCGGCCTTGGCGTCGGTCACATCCTCGGTCACATAAGCCAGCGCCGCCTCGGCGGGCACCAACGACCGGTTGGCCAAAATAGCCTCCGCCAATGGCCCCAGCCCGCGCTCCCGGGCGATCTCGGCCTTGGTGCGCCGCTTGGGCTTGTAGGGCAGGTAGATGTCTTCCAGTTCAGCCTTGGTGGCGGCAGCCACAATTTTGGCCTCAAGTTCTTCGGTCAGCTTGCCCTGCTCGCGGATCGAACCGAGAATGGTATCGCGGCGCGCATCGAGTTCGCGCAGATAGGCCAATCGCTCGGCAAGGTCGCGCAATTGGGTGTCGTCGAGCCCGCCGGTGACCTCCTTGCGGTAGCGCGCCACAAACGGCACCGTCGCGCCCTCATCGAGCAGCCCTATAGCTGCTGATGCCTGCTCCGGCCGCGCCCCGATCTCTGCCGCGATGATGGATGCGATGCGTTTGCTGTCTGCTGCCATGCTGGTCCCTGTCGCAAAGAGGGGCGACCATAGGCGCTGATGTCCGTCACGCCAACCGCAGTGTTCTCAAGCGTCAAAGAGGTCCACAGGAAAGCGCCTTGCTTTGGCTCGTCCTCAGACCATCCCGCTCAGCGCCTCGAAAAAGGCAACGATCTCGCGTTCGAGCGGATAATCTTCAGGCACCGGCTGCGACCCCATTTTTGCAAACACCACTTCCATCTTCGGATCGACGTAGAGCCATTGGCCGTGGATGCCGATGCCGCAGAAAGCACCGTTTGCCGCACCCGTTTGGTACCACTTGTTGCGATAGCGGCCCTTCGGGAACAGATGCACCATCGTGCCGCGCTGCCAGGCCTCCGCGCTGCCGCCGGCAACGGTCGTATCGCGCACCCAGCCTTCCGGCACGATGCGCCGGCCATTGGCCGTGCCGCCCTGCCGCATCATCTCGCCGATACGCGCCAGGTCGCGCGGCGTCACCGAAATGCCGCCGGCGGTGCGCGCCGTACCTTCCATGTCGAGGCCGATCGAAGCCTCGCTGACAGCACCCAGCGGTAGCCACAGTTTCTCGCGCATCAGGTCCGGGAAGCGCTGGCCGGAAGCTCGTTCGAGCAGCAGGCCGAGCAGATCGGAATTGGGCGAACGGTAGCGGAAGGTTTTGCCGTGCGGTTCTTCGAGCCGCTGCAAGGTCAGAATGAATTCGCGCAAGCTTTCAGTGCCGCCGCCCGGATTCCACAGCGTAGCGCGACGGTACCGGGCAAAGGCGCTTTCGGGATCGAGATAGGCCTCCTCGAAGTCGAGGCTGACGCTCATGTCGAGCACATGCCGGCAACTTGCATCGGCATAGGCCGAACCGGCGGCTTCCGGAATGTACTGGGTCACCGGCGCTTCCAGGTCGAACACGCCCTCGCCTTCCAGTATTCCGGCGATGATGGCGGTGACCGATTTGCTGATCGAGAAGATGATGTGACGGGCGCCGAAATCCATATTGGGCGCGAACCAGTCGCCGATGAACTGGCCACCCTTCATCACCGCCAGCGCATCGCTGCTCGAACGCGCCAGGAATTTGGCCACCGTCTCCGGCGCGCCGGCGATCGAAACCTTTTCGCCGAGCAGGCCGCTCAGGTCCCGCACCGGCGCTTCGACGCTTCCCGGCGTCGCCGCCACGGGGGCGGTAGGCACCAGCTCGCCAAGGTTCTGGAACGACCAGCGGTTGAACGGGCTTTCGCGCCAGTTGGAGAGCAGCACCTCATTGCGGGCGAAGCCGTAGCGGGTCTCGAACGCGGTCTTGCCGGTCATGAACGTTTCCTCAGAGGGTGATTTGTTGTGGGTCAACCAAGCGCCATGGCGATGGTGTGCACCGCCTTCAGCGTTGCCACCGAATAGGCGACATTGCTGAAATCCGGATAGGTCGAAAGCTTGACCACGACCATGCCGGTGTCCCAGTCGATATGGATCATCTGCCCGAACACGCCCCGGCACATCAGCGCGCGTGAGCGCGGGTCTTCGATCCAGAACTGGTTGCGATAGCTGCCTTCGGGCAGGCTCGGATTGAAGTCCGGCCCATGCCTGCCGTTGCGCGTCGCCTCGATCCAGTCGGCCGGCACGATGCCGCGGCCCTTGTCGAGGATCAGCTGGCCGAAGCGGGCGTAATCGCGCAGCGTCGCGTTGAAGCCGCCATCGGCCAGCGCATAGCCGGCGCTGTCGACCGTGAAGCAAGCGCTTTCGTCGACGCCGAGCTTTTGCCACAGCTCCTCGGACACCAGCTGCGCCAGCCGTTTACCGGTGACCCGCTCCATGATGAAGGCAAGCACGTCGGTCTCGATCGAGCGGTACTCGAACGCGGCGCCATGCGGCCGCACCTTGTCCTTCAGCTGCAGGATCAACTCGAACAGATGCGGCGGCCATTGGAAATCCGGATCGCTGTCCGGCGGCACCGGCTTCCAGCCCGTGGCGACATCAACCTGGCCGATGTCGGAGTAACGGTCGGTGTATTCCTCGGAAAACCGCACGCCGGTGGTCATATCCAGCACATGCTGCACGCTGGCGCCGTCCCAGCCGGTCGCGCCGAGCTCCGGCAGATAGGCGGTCACCGGTTTGGCCGGGTCGATCAAGCCGCGCCCAACCAGAATACCGAACACGGTGCCTGTTACCGACTTCGCCATCGACTGCGACAGATGCAGCGTGCGCTCGGCCATGCCGTTGAAATAGCGCTCATAGGCTACCTTGCCGTCTTTGAGCACCAGGAAGCCGTCCGTGTAGGTCTCGTCGAGCAGGCCAACGAGCGTCGTCGGACGGCCCTTGCTGTCTTCCACCGGCAGCGCGTCGAGATCGGTCCCTGCGCGCTCAAGACGATGGCGATGGCCATTACCGCGCCAGACCTCGATGGTCGGCAGGAATTCGCGGATGTGTTGAAAGGCCCAGCGATTCCATGGCGGCCGGTCCCAGTCGAGCTTCGGCAGCACCATTTGAGGCGGCGAGCCCTGCATGATCGACGGCCGCGGATCGCTGTTGCGATAGGAGTCCATGAAAGCCATTCCGGAAAAGAAAAGACCCGGCGGCGCATGCCGCCGAGTCTGTCAGACTGCGGTTATTTCTGCAGTTCGGTCCAGATCTTGGTGTAGATGTCCTGGATCTCAGGCGCGCACATCTTCTGGAATTCGCCTTGTGCCTTCGCAGCCTCCGGAATGACGACTTCCGGGGCATCCTTCATATCGGCCGGCATGTACTTGTCCGAGCCGGTAATTGCGTTTGCGTAGCGATGGAAGGCCGAGAGGCCGGCCGCGTTTTCCGGATCCATGATGAAGTTCTGGAACAGCTTGGCGTTCTCGACATTTTTGGCTTCCTTGAGAACGACGACGTTATCGCTCCACAGGCCGTAGCCTTCCTTCGGATAATTGTAATGGATGGCCGGATTGGCCAGCCGCTGACGCAGCGCCGAACCGTTCCAGTCGCTGGTCGCCTTGAAGTCGCCGGCGCCCATCTTTTCGATGGTGTTGTATTCCATGGCGATCCAGTTCGGCTTGGCCGCGACAAGCGTGTCGCGCACCTTCTTAAGCACCGTCTTGTCGTCGGTGCACTGCTGGCCGCCGACATATTTGATCGCCGCGAAGATAACGTCATTCATCTCGGGAACGACATTGGTCTTGCCCTTCAGCTCGTCCGGCGTGTTGAAGATGATGCCCCAGCTGTCGGCTGGTCCCTTGTAGGCATCGGTGTTGACGACGACGCCAACGGTGCCCAGCGCCCACGGCACGGAATATTTGCGGCCGGGGTCGAAGTCTGGATTGGCCCATTCCGGCGCCACGTTCTTGAAGTTCTCCATCTTGCCCGGATCGGTCTCCTGCACGAGGCCCTCCTTGATCCAGATCGGCACGTAGGTTTGCGACGGAACGGCGATGTCGAAGCCGGTGCCGCCCTGGCGTACCTTGGCGAGCGCCGTATCGTTGGAATCGTAATCGGTGATCGTCACCTTGACGTTGTATTTGGCTTCGAACTTTTTGATCACATCGGGGCTGGTATAGTTGCCCCAATTGTAAATGTTCAGCTCGCCATCGGCGCGGGCCAGGCTCGTCGTTGCGAGCAGCGCCAACCCGATGGCGGCTGTCGTTGTTTTCCAGTTCATGGTTTTAGCTCCCATTTGTCGGTTCAGTCTCTTTTCCTGCTGACGAAGAAAAACAACGTGACGATCGCGACCGAAAGCAGCAGGAAGGCGGTCGATATCGCGTTGATCTCAGGCGTGATGCCGCGGCGGATCTGGCCGAGCATGTAGGTGGGCAGCGTATCCTGGCCGCCCGATTTGACAAACTCGGTGATGACGACGTCATCGAGCGAGATGACGAAGGCCAGCATCAGTCCGGCCAGTATGCCGGGCCACAAAAGCGGCAGCGTGATGCGGCGGAAGGTCTTCCAAGGCGTCGCGTACAGATCGGCGGCCGCGCGCTCCAGCGTCAGGTCCATGTTTTCCAGCCGCGCCCGGATCGGCAGATAGGCGAACGGGATGCAGAACGCCGTGTGCGCGGCGATCAGATAGCCAATGCCGGAATAGCCGGTGAAGATCTTGATGCGCGAGAAGAAGATCAGCAGCGCCACGCCGGTGACGATCTCGGGCACCATCAGCGGCTGGTTGATCGCCGCATATTTGAAGGTGAGGCCCGGATAGGACGCGGTGCGCGTGGTGGCGAGCGCGGCCATGGTGGCAAAGATTGTCGACAGCACCGCAGCGACGGCGCCGATCTGGAACGAGCGTAGCGTCGCGTCGATAACTTGCACGTTCTGCCAAGCCGACTGGAACCAGCGCATCGAAAAGCCGCCCCATTCCGACGTCGAGTTCGCCGCGTTGAAGGCATAGGCGACCAGCACGATGATCGGCAGATAGAGCACGATAAAACAGGTCGCAGCGATCACCGTGAAGCCGGTCTGGTGCTTGATGGAAAAGTTCTTAGCCATGCCGCGCCCCCGACTTGCCGGCATTGCGCACATAGGCAAGCAGCGCCGCCATGACGATGATCATCACCGTGATCGACAGCGCCGAGCCGAGCGGCCAGTTGCGGCCTTGGCCGAACTGCAATTCGATCAGGTTGGACAGCATCATGTTCTTGCCGCCGCCAAGCACGCTCGGCGTCACATAGGCGCCAAGGGCTGGAATGAAGACCAGGATGGAGCCGGCAATGACGCCGGGTTTGACCAGCGGGAAAATGATCTTCCGCAATACCTTGAATCGGGTCGCGTAGAGGTCGTAGCCCGCCTCGACGAGGCGAAAATCAAGCTTCTCCATGCTGGCATAGATCGGCAGCACCATCAGCGGCAGATAGACATAGGCCATGCCGATAAGAATCGCCGTGTCGGTGAAGAGGATCTGCACCGGCGCTGAGACGATACCAAGCTTGATAAGGATGGTGTTGATGATGCCTTCGTTGCGGATGATCTGCAGCACGGCGAAGGTGCGGATCAGAAGGTTGGTCCAGAACGGAATGGTGATCAGGAACAGCCAGAGATCCCTGGTTTTCTCGCTCCGCGTCGCCATGAAATAGGCGGTTGGAAACCCCAATGCCAAAGTGGCGATCGTCGTTATCACCGCCAGCTTGATCGAGCGCCAGAAGATGGTGACATGCGCTGCCGCAAGCGAAAGCGTATCGTCGAAAATGTCGCGTTCCATGAACACCGACAGCCAGGCATCGGGCGAAAACTGCCACTTCACATCGCCATAGGGGCCAGGCGTCAGGAACGAGTAGATCAGCACGATCAGCAAGGGGCCGGTCGCGGCGAGGAAGATCACCAGCAAGGCTGGCGCTGACAGCAGCCACCGGTCGCGCACATCGCGTCGCTCCGCTGCCTTGGCGACTTGTTCCGCGGTCGCCATGATCAGTCCTTCAGCACTTGCGCGGCGTCGTTGCCGATCGTGATGCCGATCTGGCCGCCCTGCACGAAGCCGTCACCGGCGCCGCGGCTGTTCTGACGCCGCACGATGAACGGCTCGCCACCGGCAAGGCGCAGATGGAAGTGCGTGTCGGTGCCGAGATAGACGATGTTTTCGACGGTACCGGACAGCGAAGCGCTCGGGCTGGCCGTGCCCAACTGCGCATGCTCTGGACGCACGACGATGGTGACCTTGCCGCTGGGGCTGAAGCCTTCCGGCAGCGAGGCTGGGATTTCCACACCAGACGGCAGCTTCACCGTCGCCCGGCCACCAGTCGCGCTAACCACATCCGCCTTGAGGAAGTTCGACTCGCCGATGAAGTCGGCGACGAAACGCTCGGCCGGCCGGTCGTAGATGTCGCGCGGCGAGCCGACCTGCAGGATTTTGCCCGACGACATCACCGCGATGCGATCCGACATGGTCAGCGCTTCCTCCTGGTCGTGGGTGACGAAAATGAAGGTGATGCCCGTCTCGTGCTGCAGCCGCTTCAATTCGATCTGCATTTCCTTGCGCAGCTTGTAGTCCAGGGCCGAGAGCGGTTCGTCGAGCAGGAGCACCTTGGGCTGCGGCGCCAGCGCCCGGGCGAGCGCCACGCGCTGCTGCTGGCCGCCGGAGATCTGGCTGGTGCGGCGGCCCGCCAGCGCCTCCATCTTCACCAGTTTCAGCATCTCGGCGACGCGCGCTTTGGTCTCGGCCTTCGGCTTGCCCAGCATTTCCAGGCCAAAGCCGATATTGTCGGCGACCGTCATATGCGGGAACAGCGCGTAGGATTGGAAGACGGTGTTGACCGGTCGCTTGAAGGGCGGCAACGGCGCGATGTCCTGGCCGTAGAGGAGGATTTCGCCGGCGGTTGGAAAGTCGAAGCCGGCAATCAGCCGCAGCAACGTGGTCTTGCCGCAGCCGGATGGTCCCAGCAGTGTAAAAAACTCATTCTCGCGGATGGATACCGAGACCGTATCGAGGGCAGCGACCTGCCCCTCACCCGATCCGAAAATTTTACTGACGTTTACGACTTCAATTGCATTCCGATCCGGTTTTTCCGGCACGATACGCCTCACTGTTGACCCCGCTCTTGCTGGCGGAGTTTTTCCCCTGTTCGATGTGACCACACGGCCGGTAGGTTGGCAAGTCCGGCATTGAACCACAGTTCAGTCGGTCATTTCGTCTTGCAAGCGGCAAGCTGTGCAAGCCGCATGCCATTGTCAGGCCTGGTAGGTGACCTTGCCACCGCAGACCGTCGTCACCGGCCGCAGCTTGTGCAGATCGGCCGGCGCCGTCTTCTCGATATCGGCCGACAAAACCACCAGATCCGCCATATAGCCGGGTTTCAGAACGCCTTTGCGATGTTCGGCGAATTCGGCATAGGCGCCCTCGACCGTGTAGGCGGCAATCGCTTCTTGCAGCGAGAAACTCTGGTCAGGATCGCCTTCTGCCCATGGTTTGCGCTGCACTGCCGCCTGAATGCTCAGGATCGGGTCGATCGCCGCCACCGGCCAGTCCGAGGCGAACACGACATGGGCGCCGGCGCTTTTCAGGGTGCGCCAGGCATAGCTCAGCGGCCAGCGGGCCGGCCCGATGCGTGACACCGTCGGCTCCAGCGGAAAATCCATGGCGCCGGGCGGATGCGACGGCTGCATCGAGGCGATGACGCCGAGTTCGGCAAAACGCGGCACGTCGGCTGCTGTGGTGACCTCGATGTGCTCAACCCTGTGCCGGCTGTCGCGCTTGCCATTGACCTTCTGCGCCGCCTCGTAACCGTCGAGCACTGCGCGCACGGCGCCGTCACCGATCGAGTGCACGGCGATCTGCAGCCCGCGTTTGTCGATAGCCACGGCGAGATCGATAAATTGCTGCGGCGTGAACAGCGGCTCGCCGACCCAGTCGGGACGATCCGCATAGGGTTCGACCATAACCGCGGTCCAGGAATCGAGCACGCCGTCATAGAACACCTTGACCATGCCCGATGACAGCCACTCGCTGTCGTAGCGCTCGGCCATGACGGACGCCTTCTCGAGCATGTCGAGCGTCATGAAATTCTTGTAGTGGAACGGGATCTTGACGCGGCAGGGCAGGCCTTCCTCGGCCTCGATCTCGGAAAGCAGTTCGAGTTGGTAGAGATTGCCGTCCATGTTCTGGATCGAGGTGATGCCGTGGCGCGCGCACCAGGCAAGTCCGCGCCGCATGATGTCACGGTCAGCGGCCCGCTCGGCGGCCGACGGCATTGGGTCCGGCTCGCCGCCGGTCGACAGCCCCAACCGCACCCGGCTTTCGCCGGCAAGGTCGAGCACCGGACCGAAGGCCTCGCCCTCGCGCAATTCGCCCGCGGCCAGGCCGTCGTCACCCATCACGATCTCGTTGCCCGGACCGAGCGTGCGTCCCTTCAGGATGCCGGCCATCTCCAGCGCCTTGGTGTTGGCCCACATCGTATGGTGGTCGGGTGCCGCCATGCAGAAGGGGCGGTCGGGCAGGATGGCGTCGAGATGATGGCGTGTCACCCGCTCGTCGCCGAGCACGGTGTAGTCGACGCCCTGTCCCACAAGCATCTTCGCCTCGGGCCACGTCGTGGCGTAGTCGCGGATGGCGCTTTGAAGCGCCTCGAAGCCATGGATACCGCCGAGTTGAAGATGCGCGAGCTCAGCCCCTCCCGAGAACAGATGCATGTGGGCTTCGATGAAACCGGGCAGGACCGAACCGCCCTTGGCGTCGATCACCTCTGTGGTCGTTCCCTTGAGTTTTTCGATGGCGGCGTGGTTGCCGATGGCGATGATGGCGCCGTCCTTGACGGCAATCGCCTCGGCGGCGGGATTGTCATCGTCCATGGTCCGCACGCGACCATTGATGACGATCAGATCAGCATTTTGACCCGCACCCGTGACAGACATCGCGACTCCGCGCTTTTGACGACTGGCTGAGACCGACAACCCTCTTGTCCGACAAGCTGCCACTCCGCTGGAGCGGCGTTATCGGACGAAAACTGATGCCAGTGCGCTGCTTCGAAATTCCCCTTGTGATCTCTCAAAACAGCGTGGATAAAAGAATGCGACTAATTATTCGCGTTTGTCAACGTGCCGAATTTCGAATGTATTGTGGACAACACACCACGCCAATGTTGAGACCGGGACCTGTGTTGAAACCGGCAGGGAACGAAGGCATCAATCCGTGAAGCGCAGTCTCAGCCGCGAAACCAGGATGGCGCTCGAACCGCGCAAGCAGCCGCGGCAGGAACGGTCGAGCAAGGTGGTCGACAGGATACTCGACGCTGCGCTGATCCTGACGCGGGAGCAAGGAACCAAGACGCCGACGACGCTCGCCATTGCCCGGCGCGCGGGCCTGTCGGTCGGTTCGGTCTACCAGTACTTTCCCAACAAGGAAGCCATTCTCCTCGACCTCGCCCGGCGCTGGCTGTCGTCGTTTCCCGAGGTGATCGCCAGGCGCATCGAGGTCACCCCACCCACCAACCGCGACGAGTTTCGGCAGGAGGTGCGCAAGCTCTTCATCGATACCTCCAGAATATATCTCGAAAACGCCACCCTGATGCCGGTGATCGAGGCGATATCCGGCAATGCCGACCTCAGGCCGATCCAGGACGAATATGACGAGCAGATCATCGCGCTTTACGCCGCGTGGCTGCAGCATGTGAACCCGGCCCTTGAAGACAAGATCGCCAGCCGGCTCGGCGTGCTGATGATGGATGTCGGGCACGCCTGCCGGCTTGTGGGGTTGAAGCGGGATCGCAAGACATACGACCTCATCGAGGACGATGTGGAAAGAATGTGGCTCGCTTTGGTCACCCCCTATCTCAACCTTGACTGATTTCGCTATTTCGAGAGGAAATTCATGAAGACTGTCTATTCGCCGCTTCATGCCGGCCATGCCGGCCAGATGGAACTGGTCACGTCGGCAATCGTGCCGGGTTTCGAAAAGCCGTCGCGGGCCGAGTTCATCAAGGCGCGGGTCGAGAGCGAGAAGCTGGGGCCGATCATCGGACCGGTCGAGCACGATCTCACAGCCGCCAAGCGCATCCACAAGGCCGACTATATCGACTTCCTGCCGACCGTCTGGCCGGCGTGGAAGGCCGCCGGCTTCGAGGGCACGGCGATGCCCTTCACCTGGCCGACGCGCGGCCTGCGCGGCGACGTGCCACCCAAGCGCGTCGACGCCTTGCTCGGCTACTATTCCTTCGACGCCGGCGCCACCTTCGTCGAAGGCACATGGACCGCGATCAAATCGTCCTACGACGTGGCGCTGACGGCGGCGGCCTTGGTCAAGGGTGGCGAGCGGTCGGCCTTCGCGCTCTGCCGCCCGCCCGGCCATCACGCCGGTGCCGGGTTCATGGGCGGCTACTGCTACATCAACAATGCCGCGGTCGCCGCGCAGTGGTTCCTCGATCAGGGCGCAAAACGCGTCTCGATCCTCGACGTCGACTATCACCACGGCAATGGCACGCAGGAGATCTTCTATGAACGCGCCGACGTGCAGGTTCTCAACCTGCATGGCGATCCCATGGTGGAGTATCCGTTCTTCCTCGGCCATGCCGATGAACGCGGCGCCAGCGCCGGCGAAGGTTTCAACGTCAATTATCCCATGCCCTTCGGCACCAATTGGGACGCCTGGAACGCCTCGCTGGAGGATGCCTGCGCCAAGCTCGCCGCCTACGCCCCCGATATCGTCATCGTGTCGCTCGGCGTCGACACCTTCGAGAAGGACCCGATCAGCCAGTTCAAGCTGAAAAGCCCGGACTATCCGAAGATCGGCCATCGCATCGCCAAGCTCGGCCTGCCGACGCTGTTCGTGATGGAAGGCGGCTACGCCGTCGAGGAGATCGGCATCAACGCCGTCGGCGTGCTCACCGGCTTCGAGGACAAATAGGAAAGCAATTCCAGGATAAGTGTGAGGCGGTTTTCCGGCCGGAATTGCGCCAAAGAGATATGGGGCGGCTCCGGCCGCCCCGACCTCTATCTAGGCGGCCGCCGCCGGGTTGGGCGCAACCACCGGAACGGCTGGCCTTCGCGACCGGCCGATGCGGTAGACAATCACCGCCGCAATCACGCCTGCCGCCAGGATGGCGAGCGCCAGCAACGGTCGGTACCAGAACCAGGCAATCGCAATCGTCACCGTGCCGACCAGGATCGCCAGGACGAAGGCGATGATGCCAGTGCCCATCCGCGCCATGCTGCCGAGGAAGGGTATGACGTCGAGGATCACCCCGATCGGGCTGAGGAACAGCGCAAAGCCTATGGTCAGCAACAGCAAGCCGGCGCCGCGCAGCAGCCAGGTGATCAGCGTGTTGGCGCTGACCGCGTCGGCGAACATCTTTTCGGCCGGGACGTTGCCGGTATCGACCATCAGCAGCGCATCGCCGGCTTGCGTCTGGTAGGGCTCGAAGCGGCTGCCGGCCTGGCGCGCGATGATACTGATCACGCCCAGCGGCGCCAGCTCGTAGCCGATGCGATAGTCACCCAAAGCGGGCGTCGTGTTGTCATTGCCGAGAAAAATCTTGCCATCGACGATGCTGAGCGGTTTCGTTCCGGTATAGGCAGCCTTTATCGCCGCCGACTGGTCGGCTGAGAGCGAATAGTCCTTGTCACCCTCGATACGGTCCAGCACTGCCGTATCGAGATCGAAGGCGACAAGCTTGCCCTCAGGAATCTGGAAGGTCCGGCCGTGGATTTCCATCGGCGGATTCTGGTGGCCGTCCGGCTTCTTGAAATCGGAGGAGTCGATCTGGCTGTCGTCCCACACCTTGGAATAGCTGTAGGTGGTCACCGTCTCTTCGCCACCGCCGAGCTTCTTCGTCGTCTCCGACTTGGACTCTTCCTTCCACTGATACATCTCGACGCTGCGCGACAGCCGCAGCCCTTGCGCCGCAATGCCGAAATCCGGATCCGCCAGGCCGCTGTCCGCCGTCACCAGTCCGCTGACATGAACCAGCTTGCCGTCATTGGCGGTATCGACGCTGTCGGCGCCGACCGAAACCACCGCTCCAGAACCTTCGGCCAGCGAGCGCGCCGTCTGCACGGCGCGGCCTTCGTTCCAGAACAGCCCGATCACCATCAGCACGATCAGGATAAGGCCGAAGATGACCCCGCCGACCGCGCGCTTGATCCGCCCGAACCACGAGACGGATGTGACTTCCCGAAATGAATCGCTCATCGTTTCCCCCGAAACAAAGTTATCCCAAAATTACAACGCGGCCGGCGGCTGCGCGTTTAGCCCGTCAATCGGCGTGGATCTGCGCGCCGCAATCCCTGTCGCCGGCGCAGGCGTGCACCGCCCGTGTCGTGCCGCCATCGCCAACCCGCCACGGCGAGGCAGACAGCGGCGCCTGCCGATTGCCCCCGAGAAGATCGAGCGCCCGCATCGCCGTCTCTTCGCCAGCCTCGTCACGCTTGACGATCTCGACGTCCTTGAGGCCGATCGCGGCAAGCTGCGGCATCACCACATCGGGGTCGCCCGCCACCACGATCAGCGACGGATCGAGCGATGCCAGGGCCAGCGCCTGTTTCTGAACCGCATCGAGCGTCAGCTTTGTGCGCGCCGCCATGCGGGTTTGCTGGTCCTCCAGCGTCGATCCGCTGCCGACCGCGCCAATCAGCGAGGAGAACAGACCAGCCGACGTCTCGGCCGATCCAGCCAGCGCCCGGCGATAGACGGTCACCGTGCGGTCGACCTCGTCCTGCGCCACCGGCAAGGTGGTCAGGCCGGCAAATCCTTTCAGGATTTCGGTAATCGCCGGCCCGGTGTTGGCGCGCTCGACGGTGGTTGCCACGACCAATCCCGAGCCGGCCTTCATCGGGCTCATCAGATAGCTCGACACGCCATAGGAGTAGCCCTTCTCCTCGCGGATCACCGAATTCAGCCGGCTGGAGAAATCGGCGCCAAGCAGGTTGGAGACCGCGGTCGATTCAGCGCGCTCGCTCTCGTCGGTGCCGGGCGCCGGCCGCGCCACGAACAGCGCCGACTGGCTGGCGCCGGGTTCGGGCACCAGCAGCACTTTCTGTCCCCCGTTGAAATGCGCCGCCGGCGACGGCTCGACGGCATAGCCGGCGGTGTCGCTTGTCCACGCGCCGAATGCTTTTTCAAGGCTGGCGGCGACGGTCGCGACCGGCATCGGGCCGACGCTGTAGAAGGTCACCGCCTTCGGCGTGAACTCCGCCTTGAATGCGTCCCTCGCCTCGTCGAGCGAGATCGAGGCCAGCGCCAATGCCGACCAGTCCACCGCTGCCTTGCCCGGCACCTGCGGGATCAGCGTCGCCTTTGCCATGCGGCCGGCAACGCCGGGCAGATCCGCCTCGCGGCCGTTTAGCCAGTCGACTGTCTGCGCCATCAGCACAGTCCATTCGGTCTTGTCGAAACGAGGCTTCAGCACCGCGTCGGCGAGCAGGCCAATACCCTGGTCGAGCTTTTCCGGCGGCACGCCAAGCGTCATCATCGTGGTCAGCGTTCCGGCCTGGTGGCCGACGCCGGCGCCGATGTCGCTGGCCGCCTTGGCGAAATCAGCCGAGCCGCGATCGGCGGCCCCGCGTGTCGCCATGCTTGCTGCAAGCTCCAGCAATCCCTCCTTGCCTTCCGGCACGCTGTTCCAGCCGCCGGCGGCACTGGCGGCGACATAGACCATCGGCGCTTCCAGCATTGTGTAGTGGACGAGTTTGATGCCATTCGAGAGCGTCGCCGTTTCCATTGCGGGCAGTGTTGCCGAAGGCGCTTGCCCGGCCGCATGCTTCGGAATGTCGATCGCCGCTCGCTCCGGCGCGGTGAACGGCTGCGGTGTGCCGGACGACCCGATCAGTGCATCGGGATAGCCACCGCGCGGGCCGGGCTTCAGCACCAGTATGCTGGCGTCTTCCGGTTTCAACAGCCGCTTCATCGTTGCCTCGACGCCCGCCACGCTGGCGTCCTTCACCCGCGGGTCGTCGACCAGCGCGCTCTGCGCATCGCCGAGCACGTCGGCATTGTAGGAGACGACGCCGGCGCGATCCTTCAGTGCTTCGCTGCCGAGCCGCGCTGCCAGCAAGATGCCGGTGCGCGCACGCTCGACATCGACCGGATCGAGCGGGGTCTTCAGGAAATCCGCGAACGCCGTTTTCATCGCGCTTTCCAGCGCTTCCGGCGCCACACCTTCGGCGGCACCCGCCTCGAAGGTAAAGCGGCCACCGAGCAGACCGCCGGTCCAGCTCGCGCTGGCATAGGTGGCAATGCCCAACTGCGAAACCAGCCGGTTGCGCAAAAATCCATATTCGCCGTTGCCGAGCAGTTCGGCGGCAATGCTGAGCGCACCATTGTCGGGCGACTGCGCCACCGGGCCACTGAAGCCGACCACGACGATGGGGCTTGGCACACGATCCTCGAGCACCAGCTTGAGCCGGGCCTGAGTCGGTGCCGGCACGGCGGGCCGCGCCACATCGGCGCCGCGCGCCACGCGGCCGAACGTGTCGGCAATCAGCGCCTTGGTGAGATCGGAAGAGCACACGTCTNAGATCGGCGACCGAGCCGATGACCATGCGGCTATAGGGATGCGGCTTCGGGAACAGCCCGGACCAGAAAGCTTCCCAGCCGGATGCGCCGGCCTTGTCGAGCACGTTCTGGCGCATCTCGTTCTTGACCACCGAGCGCTGCAGATCGAGCTTGGTCTGAGTCACCGAACGGCCGAGATTGGCCATGCGGTCGGCCTCCAGCGACAGGATCATCGGCAGTGACGACGACAGCCCGTCGACGTAATAAACGGTGCCGTCTTCGGTGGTCCAGGCATTGATCTCGTTGCCGAGCGCGGCGTGCGCGCCGAACACGTTCGGCCAGGCCGGCGTGCCGGAAAACATCAGATGTTCGAACAGATGCGCAAAGCCCGAGCGTCCCGCGGGTTCATTCATCGACCCGACGCGGTAGCGCAGGTTCATCACCACCTTCGGCACGCGATGGTCGGGCACCAGCACCACCTGCAGCCCGTTGTCGAGCGCATAGGTAACGGTCGGCTCAGCCTTGGCGGGCGCTTCCATACCGGCAAGAACCGCAAGCACCACCGTGAACGCCAGGAAAACCTGCTTCATCATGACCCCCGATGCTGATGGCCGCGAGCAAGCGCCGCCGCATCCGCCGTATGACCGAAGGGATGCCCACCCCTGCCGGCTGCCGAGACCCTATCGGAATCGATCGGCCCTCGATACGGCAGTATCGCAACACCCTCTGGCTTTTTCGTGTCGGCGTTTCAGGCCTTTTGCGGCGGAAAAGGCCGCGGAAGCCGCCCCTGAGTCGCTTGAGTCCAATAATATTGATTTTGTCAAATCGCGTTTGATGTCGGATTCATCTGCGGGTAGATTAGACCCGAATCAGCCGGTCCTTGGGGGGCGCGGCGACCACCCAAAGTCTCAAGTTCCGGCCAATGACCGGCACCAGACGCGGACGGCTTCGCGTTCCCTGAATGGATTCGGCGATCAGCGCGACCGCCGCGCCGTGTGAGTGCTTCGTAAACGTGATGCGTCTTCAAGTTCGGCCGCTGCTAACCCCAGCGTCCGGGCTCAAGAAAAGACTCCGGCCATGACATACAACCAAAGCATCCAATGAGCAGTTCCGCCGCGCTTCTCCAATCCGATACGTTAGGCTCGCGCCTCGAATCGCGCGGCGATCTCACCTCCTTTTTCATGCAGCTTGCCGCCGAGATCGGCGCCGACAGCTACATGCTCGTCGCCATCGTCCACGACCAGGACCGCAATGACGCCCGCATCGTCTCATCCAACTGGATCTTCGACGCCATCGAACTGATCGGCAAGCGGCTGATCGCCGGCCTTGCCCAGGGACCGCTGACCGTTGCACCTGGCATCCGCCCGAGGCCGCTGGTCGCCGCCGCGGCGCCCGACGCCGGCGGACTGCTCACCGGCGAAGAGGCGCGCCTGCTCGACGTGCTTGGCCACGCCGAAGTCTATTCATTGCGGCTCAATGTCGGCCGCCAGCGGCTGTTTGCGCTTTTCTCGGCGGCCGAGGCCGGCAGTATCGACCAGCCGGCGCTGATGAAGGCTCAGTTGAAGTGCTGTTACGCGCTGTCCGCCATCCCGCAATTGATCGCCGCCGCCGCCATGCAGGACCCGCTGTCCGACCGCGAGCGCGAATGCCTGTTCTGGGTGTCTGAAGGCAAAACCACCGATGAGGTCGCGGTGATCCTCGGGGTCTCGTCCAACACCGTCAACAGCTACATCACCCACGCCATCCAGAAATTCGCGGCCTCGAACCGCGCGATGGCCATCGCCACGGCGATCAGGAGCGGCATCATTTGAAACATGCTGACATCAAAGCGGCGGCCGAAGCCCTTTTCAACGAGCAGCGAAATCCGTTCGGCGCCTTCTCCATCAGTTCCGAGACGCACCATGCCGTTACCATCCCGGACGCGGTGCGCCGCTGCCGCTGGATCGCCGTCGACATCAACGCGTCGGCCTTCGGCCTCTACTTCGTCAGCCCCTCGCCGGAACGGGCGCGCCTGGTGCCGAGCTTCGATTCCGACTATCCCGCCACCGCGGTGACAACCAAGTTCATCGCCGGCGCCAATGGCGAGGAGATGGTGCACCACAGCGGCGCCTCGACAGCGCCGCGCTGGTGGGCGGACGACGGCATCGCCGGCTCGGACGCCGTCTTCAAGAACCTCGCCTGGGCGGAGCGGACGGCGCCGCTGGCGCCGGGCACCAACGGCATTGCCTTTCCCGTCCACGCCGATCGCGGCCATTGCGGGCTGGTGGTGTTCCTCGGCTCGACGATCGCTCTGCCGGAGGACACGCTCTACGAAATCCACGCCCGCTGTTTTTCGCTGTTCGCCGCCGTCGCCCGCATTCGTCCGAACGATGCCGGCCGGATGCGGTCAATCTCCAAGCGTGAACTGGAGTGCCTGAAGCTGACCGCCAACGGCAACACCAGCGAAGAGATCGCCAGGCTGCTGAAGCTGTCGGTCCACACCGCCAACCAGTATCTCACCCAGTCGACGCAGAAGCTCAACGCCGTCAACCGCAACCAGGCGGTGGCCAAGGCGCTGCGCCTGGGTCTGATCGAGTGATCAAAGCCGCGTCCGGCGATTGGGATAAGACAAAAGATCAGCGATAGGCGAGCGGCTCGGTCCGGCGAATGCGCGCCTCTTCGATGACCGTCTCCAGCAAGGCGGTGTTGTGCTCGGGGTCTTCGCCGGGCTTCTCGAACGACACATAGTTGACCGCGACCGAAGACCTCTCCTCGCTCAGCGTCAGCTGGAAATAGACGGTGACGCCCGGCGGCCGAAGCTCGAGATCGAGCACGATGCGCGGGCTGCCGCTCCAGTCGACATGTGCCTCTCCGCCATGGCCGAGCCTAAGCGTGCCCGGCAGGAAGAACAGCTCCACCGCCGAATCCACCAGATCCGACAGGCAAGCGAAATGCTCGAGCCGGATGAAAGCGATGTAGTCGGCGACATCGATCAGCCGCAACTCGTCGACCACCTGCTCGATGGCCTTGGCGACGATGAGTTCGCGGGATTTTGCGTGCGGTTGGCGGTTCATGAAATTTGTCTCCGCTCAGCCTTTTTGGAGTAGACGATCCGCACCAGTTCGGCGACGGCCTGGTAGAATTGCGACGGGATCACGCTATCAACCGAAACTTGCTTGTACATGGAGCGGGCGAGCGCCACGTCCTCGAAGATCGGGATGTTGTGCTCCTTGGCAATCTCGCGAATCTTGAGCGCCACAAGGTCCTGGCCCTTGGCCAGCACCAGGGGCGCTGAATCCTCGTCGCGAACATATCTGAGCGCGATGGAAAAGTGCGTCGGATTGGCGATGATCAGCGTCGCGCGCGGCACGGCCGTCATCATCCGCTTGCGCGCCCGGTCGCGCGCCAGCGAGCGCAGCCGCGACTTGATGATCGGGTCGCCCTCGGACTGCTTGAACTCGTCCTTGACCTCCTGCTTGGTCATCCGCAGATCCTGCTTCCAGTGGAAGCGCGACCAGACGACGTCGACCGCCGCGATCAGCCCCATGACGAAGACGATCGCCACCAATATGTCGACGGTGATGCTTTTGATGACGAGGCCGAAAGCGACGGGGTTGGTGATCATGCCGGCCAGGAGCTGGCGGTAGTCCTGCGATAGCGTGAAGTAGAGCACGATGCTGGCGAAGCCGAGCTTGCCCAGCGATTTCAGGAACTCGACCCAGCCCTGAATGCCGAACATCCTGGTCCAGCCTTTGGCTATCGAGATGCGCGACAGTTGCGGCCGGATCCGCTCGCCGACGACTTGCGGCATGTTCTGCAGCACCGAGGCGCCGACGCCGGCCACCACCAGCAGCACAAGCAGGCTGACGACGGCGTTGCCTATTTCCATCATCACGGTCTTGTAGAGCGCGATGACGTCGGTTTCGGTGTCCATCGGCCACGCCTCGGGCTTCTCAAGGAACATCGACAGGAACATGCCGAGATTGACGACCGCGTCCTTGGCATAGAAGACGGTGAACACCAGTATAGCGATGAAGGACGCCAGAAGTGCGGCCTCCCTGGAATGGGGCAGCTTGCCCTGTTCGATGGTGTCGCGGATCTTCTTTTCGGTCGCGTCTTCGGTTTTGGAGTCTTTGTCCGCCGCTTCAGCCATTCAGCGCTCGGCGTTAAGCCGCTTCGCTCTGCTGCGATGAGGGCAGTTCGAAAGCCCCCTCGCGCGAAAGCCGGATTGTCGCCACCGCGATGTTCTTGCGCGCCGTCATGATGTCGGCAAGCTGAATGCCTTCCGAGCCCTGTCCGAGCTCGGACTCGATCATGCGCCGCGACCGTGCGCCGATCGCCGACAGCACCGACTCCGTCAATGCGGGTGGTGCACCGCGCAGCGCCAGCGTAATCAGTTCGGTCGACAGCCCGTCGAACAGAAGCACCCTCGCCTTCTGCGTCAAAAGCGGCAGATCGTCGAAGGCAAACAACCTGGAGCGGACACCGCCGAGGTCCGGCGTGCCGGCCTCTTCCAGATCCTGCATGACCTCTTCCAACTGAGGCTTGTCCATCTCGTTGAGCATACTGGCGACGCGCGCCTGTCCCGCCGAGATATCCTTGGTCGCGGTCTGCGCCAGCACGCTGGCGCGCAGCTGGTTCTCGATGATCCTGGTGGCCGCGTCCGGAATGGTCGCCATCGTCACCATGCGCTTGATGATCTCGCTGCGCATCGGCTTTTCCATGGTCAGCAAAATGTTGGCGGCGGCTTGCGGCGCAAGCTTCGACAGCACCATGGCCGCGGTCTGGGGATGCTCGGCGGCAAGGAATGTGCCCAGACGCGTCGGTTCGAGCTTTTCCAGCTCCGGCCAGATCGGCGGTGGCCCTTCCGGCGCAACCTCGAAGCGCTTGTCGCCCATGATGGCGCTCATCTCTTCGGGCGACAGCGATTCATTGAGGATCGTGTCCATCCGGTCGGCGGAATCGAGCAGGCCCGCACCTTCGGTGAACTCGGCCTCGAATTCGGCAACGATGCGTTCGAGGTCGCTTTGCGGAATGGTGCGCAGCAGCCGCGCCCCTTCGATCAGTGCCTTCAGTTCTTCTTGCTTGAAGAATTTCAGCAGCCGGCTGGCCGAAGGCTTGCCCATCGCCACCAGGATGGCGGCGGCCTTTTGCGGGCGCGTGAGCGTCACCGGCGTCGTCATGGCATAAGCTCCGATCGCTGCTGAGACCGCATGTCGTCTAATCCTCAGGCGCTCTTGGCGGCAGCGATGATTTCGGTCAACCTGATGCCAAAGCGCGACGGATCGCTTTCCAGCACGGTGATTTCGCCGCGCGCGATCTTGCGGCCGTTGACCACGACATCGACCGGTTCGCCGATGCGCCGGTTGAGCGCCACCGTCGAGCCCTTCTGCAGCGCCATCAGGTCCGACACCGGCATTTCCGTACTGCCGAGGATGATCTGCACATCAACCGGGATGCTCATGATGATGTTCGAATTGGCGCCGGACGTGGCAGCCCGCAAGGCGGCGTCGGGGCGCTTTTCCTCCTCTTGGAGGACACCGCGCAATTCCTCGATGGCGCGGTCGAGCTGTTCGTCCGGCTGGTCGATATTGGCTTCCACCTTGGTCTTGGCCATCAGTCGTCTCCAAATGCTTGAGCTTGCCCGGCGTCAGCCCGGCATGAGCCCGTCGATAAAATCCTGACCGGCATCGTAAGGATGCCTGATCCGGACGGTGTAGTTCTGCCCGAGTTTGCCGAACTCGCAGACAAACAGCGTCTTGTCGCGCGCGCTCAGCTTGGCGTGCGACTGCGCGGTTTCCTCGAACTCGATGACCTGGCCCGGCTCGAAACCGGCGAGATCGCCGAGCGTCAGGCGGGCCAGCGGCATGGTCGCTTCGAGCGTCACCGTCGAGCGCATGACCTCTTCGGAAAAACGTGCCCGCCAGTCGGAGGTCGTGCCTTCGCTGTCGTGGACATCGGCGATACCGCGTGTGGCCAGCAGGATGCGCTGCGGGATCATCACCGTGACCGTTCCGCTGTCGGTCGGCGTCGAGATGCCGAAGACGATGCGCACCGCCGCGCCATCGCGCAGCACGCGGCGCTTGGCTTCGCTGCCCGAAAGCGCCCGCGGCACCGGCAGCCGCAGCTCGAGCGAGCGCCGGCCTGATCCGTTCAACGCCTGCGCAACTTCCTGGAAGACCGTGGTCGCAACATCGGTCTCGATCTGCGACAGAGCGCGCTCGATCGGCGAAACCGGCTGATCCGGATCGCCGCCGAACAGCGCGCACACCATCACGGCGATGGCCGGCGCATCTGCCACCAGCGTCATCGCATCCGAAGACGTCGGCGATGCTATGATGGCCATGGCAAAGGCATCGCCGGCATTCGTGCGGGCATCGGGAACACGGCTGATCTCGACCGCGCGCAGGTCGACGGTGACCGGTGCGCCGAGTTCGCCGGCCAGGCTCTTCTGCAGCAGCGGCAGGGCGCGCTCGCCCATCGAGCGCCCGGTGCCGATGACATGAGCGGCCTCACCGCTGTCACCGACCAGACGCTCAATGATCAGCGAGCGGGCTTGCGAGGGGCTGCCAGGACTTGTCATGACGGCGTGCGGTCCTGTCTGTCGTCATGCATGGCTCAAGCCGCTTTCTTCTCGGCGGAAGCTGTGTTCATCGTGCTTTGCTCGACGGCATCGATCGTCGGCCGCTCATAGGACGAGATGGTCTTGCGGCCGAACTCGATCGCCACCTGCGGCAGAGCGCCGTTCATGTAGGCAAGCAGCGTCTGCTTGACGATGATATATAGGCGGTTCTTCTTCTCGCGCACCGTCTTGATCTTGGTGGCGACCGGCCCGACCACTGCATAGGACAGGAAGATGCCGAGGAAGGTTCCGACAAGGGCGGCGCCGATCAGGCCGCCGAGGATTTCAGGCGACTGGTCGAGCGCGCCCATCGCCTTGACCACGCCGAGCACGGCGGCGACGATGCCGAGCGCAGGCAGACCGTCACCCACTGCCACCAGCGCGTGGTAGGCCTTCATCTTGTCGGACTTGATGGTCTGGATTTCCTCGTCCATCAGCGCCTCGATCTCATGCGAGCGGGCATTGCCGATGATGATGATGCGGCAGTAGTCGCAGATGAAATTCGTCAGGTCGTGGTTCTTGAGCACGGTCGGGAACGCCTGGAAGATTGCCGACTCCTCCGGATTGTCGATATGCGCCTCGACCTCGCTGCGCGACTTCGAGCGCAGTTCGCGCATCAGGCTGTGCAGCACGCCCAGCGTCTCCAGATAGTCGCGCTCTTTCGGCACCGCCTGCTTGAACGCTTCGAGGATACCCCTGCCGGTGTCCTTGACCGTCTTCATCGGGTTGGCGACGAGAAAGGTGCCAAGCGCGGCGCCGCAGATGACCACCGCTTCCCAAGGCTGCATCAGCACATGCAGATGGCCGCCCATCGCCATGAAGCCGCCGAGAACACAGCCGAGCGTCACCACAAGTCCGATCAGAATGCCCACGCCAGATCCTTCCGCATCACGTCAGGCCTAACCGATAGCCCCCGTGCCTTGTGTGAGGCTTGAATCATGCAAGGTGAGGCGATTCAGCCTCGCGCAAGCAAGTCCGCATAGTCTTGCTTTTGAAGCTGCGACCGGAGGCATGTCGTGTTGAGCACTTTTACCAGCTACCAGCTCATCGCCAGGGACATCCCCAAGGCGATCGACCGCATCGAGGCGGAGCCGATCACCAAGCGCGACACCGACTACTATCTCGCCAACATCGGCAGCGTGAAATCGATCGACGATTTCGTCAAGAACGACCGGCTGTTCAAATATGCCATGAAAGCCTTCGGTCTCGGCGACATGGCTTACGCCAAGGCCTTCATGGTCAAAGCCCTGAAGGAAGGGGTGTCGGATTCCGACAGCTTCGCCAACAAACTGAGCGACAAGCGTTATGCCGAGTTCGTGTCGGCCTTCAATTTCGCCGCACTTGGCGCTAATGCCACGAGCTACAATTCGGCACAGCAGGGCGTGACCAACAATTATGGTCTCCAGGTCTCGGTCGGCCCTTCGCAGAACGGCTTCACCTACTACAAGGGCGAAACCTCGTACTACCTGAGCAACATTTCCAACGTAAAATCGATCGACGACCTGATGGGCAACGATCGCCTGCTCACCTATGCGATGGCCGCGTTCGGCCTGGACGCCGACGCCGAGCCGGCTGCGACCGTGCGGGCCATGCTGGAAGGCGGCGTCACCGACCCGAACAGCCCCGCAAACACGTCGACAAACAAGGGCTATGCGGCTTTCGTCGCGGCTTTCGACTTTGCCCAATATGGCGACCAGGCTACGGCGCGCGACGCCGTCCAGCAGGCGGTGCCGAAGGCTGTGATCGGCGGAACCGGACCGTTGCTCGTCAAGCCGACCGCGCAATACATCAAGGGCGAGGCCGACTACTACGCAGCCAACATCTCCAAGGTGAAGTCCATCGAAGACCTGCTGAAGGACAAGCGCCTGCTGACCTTCGCCATGGCTGCCTATGGGCTTGATGCATCGACCCAGACGACGAAGCAGATCCGCACCATGGTCAATGGCGGCGTCACCGATCCGTTGAGTCCCGCCAACCTGTTGACCGACAAGAGCTACGCCAACTTCGTCAGCGCCTTTGATTTTGCCCAGTATGGCGATCAGACGACCACGCGCGACGCGGTGCTGAAGACCACGCCGAAGCTCTACACGACCGAGTCCAGTCTTGGCCTCATCAAGCCGAATGCGGACGCCGTCCAGGCCGAGACCAGCTACTACCTCGCCAACATCACCAAGGTGAAATCGGTCGACGACCTGATGGCCGACAGCCGCCTTTATAACTATGCTCTGTCCGCAAGCGGGCTCGATCCGGCGACCACCAACAAGGATCTCGTCAGTGATGTCCTTGAGGGCGGTGTCCGCGATCCCGCCAGTGTCGCCAACAAGCTCTCCAACGAGGCCTATGCCAGGCTCGCCACCTCGTTGAATTTCGAGGCCTACGGCGAAGCGGCAACGACCCGCAGCCCGTCGCAGCAGCCGGTGGTCGACAAATACATGCGCCAGACCCTGGAAGAAGACGCCGGCAAGACCAATGAGGGCGTGCGGTTGGCGCTCTATTTCGAGCGCAAGGCCTCGACCATCACCAACTGGTACGACGTGCTGGCCGACACGGCCCTGGCCAGCGTGGTACGCACCGCCATCGGCCTGCCCGATTCCTTCGCTGCCGCAGATATCGACAAGCAGGCGCAGGCCTTCGAGGCAAAGCTCGACCTCACGGATTTCACCGACCCGGCCAAGCTCGAGAAATTCCTCACCCGCTTCACCAGCCTTTGGGAAATCAATCATCCGACCTCGACCGCCCAGACATCGATCGGTGTGCTGTTTGCGCAGCCGACCACCGTTGGCATCTCGACCGATCTGATGATGGCCATGCAGAAACTGAGATTCTGAGAACACCATGCAGGACAGCCTTTACGTCGCCCTTTCCTCGCAGATCGCGCTTGAGCGCCGTCTCGACACCATCGCCGATAATGTCGCCAACGCCTCGACCATCGGCTTTCGCGCCACCGGCGTGAAGTTCGAGGATGTCGTTTCCGGCAGCGGCCCCAAATCGGTGTCCTTCGCCTCCTCCGGCAAGACCTATTTGTCCGGCGCGCATGGCGCGATGACGCAGACCGGCAACCCGTTCGACTTCGCCGTCCAGGGCGATGCCTGGTTCGGCATCGACACCCCGGCCGGCACCGTGATGACGCGCGACGGACGTTTTTCGATGAACGAGAACGGCGAGTTGATGTCGCTCGAAGGCCATCCGGTGCTCGACGCCGGCGGTGCGCCGATCCAGCTCGACCCGCGCGACGGCCCACCCAAGGCGGGCGCCGACGGCTCGCTGCGCCAGGGCGACAAGCTCGTCGGCGCCATCGGCCTGTTCAATTTCGATCCCGGCCCGAATTTCGTCCGCTACGGCAATTCTGGCATCGTGCCCGCGCGTGCGCCGGAGCCGGTCACCGACCGTTCCGATCTCGGCGTCGCGCAGGGCTATGTCGAGGAATCCAACGTCAATCCGGTGCTGGAGATGACGCGCCTGATCATGGTCCAGCGCGCCTTCGAGAACACGGCGGCGCTGATGCGCCAGACAGATGCCTCGACCGACGACGCCATCAAGACGCTCGGCTCCAAGTCGTAGCAGCATGTCGAGCAGCAAATCATCGATACGCGCGCTTGAACGGCAACCGGAGACAGCATCGGAAAACCGGCTGGCTGCGCTGGAGCGGATCTGGCGCCGCTTCGATGACACCGAGACGTTGCTGCGGCGCGGCGGCCGTGTTTCGGAGGTTTCGCCAACGCATTACAAGGTGCGCGGCCTGTCTGAAGTCGCCAGGCTTGGCGACCTCGTCGAACAGCGCGGCAATGCCGGCACGCGCCGCGGCGAGATCGTCAGGATCGGCCGCGACGAAGTCGTCATCGCCCCTTTCGAACGCAGCGCCGACGCCGGCATCGGCGACGCCGTGTTTCGCCGCGGCCCGCTGACGGTAACGCCGCATGCCTCGTGGCGCGGGCGCGCCATCGACGCGCTGACCCGCG
>NZ_AYVK01000029.1:0-76260 GCF_000503155.1 Mesorhizobium sp. LSJC285A00 | reverse complement strand
CTGCCGGCGCGGTCGGGAATTGCGATGGGTCGGTGGTGCCCGGCGCTGCCGGGGGCGGCAGTTGGCTTCCGCTCACCGTGCCGGCGGGCGCGGGCTGCAGCGGGGCGGGCTGCTGGTCATCCATCGATGAAAAACGCGAGGTCGAACAGCCGCTCGCAACGAGCGCTGCCAGCGATACGGCCATCAGCCCGCTTCTCGAAAAAATCATTCAAACCTCCGTCGGATCCGGCTGGGGGGGAAGCCGTCCGCACAATCTCACCCCTCACCAAGATGGAGAAGGTGGCGAAATTTCAACCCGATATGGTTAAAATAGGGTTTGCACCACGAATTGTTGTAAATTTGTCGCAAAATGGCTGGCGGACAAAAGGCATGTCTTCTCTCTAGCGCGGTTCCAACCGGTACATTGGTTGCGAAAGCGGCACCGGAGCCCGCAGCAGGTCGGCGCATCGGCGGTCGAGCGCAACTGCCGGCGCAAAACTGACTGAAGCGCTTGAGGCGCAAGGCCTGGCGCGTGAGCGGTTTCGCGCCTTCCGTCCGGGCGAGCTTTGGGACGTTCCCGAGATCGAGCGCGGCTGAAGTCTGCATTTGGCCGTTTACGGCACTGCCGTTTTAGCCGATGTTCTATCGCAACAGGGGGAACAGATGAAATCAATCTTGGCAGTTTTGATCGCGCTGGTAATTTCGACGCCGGCCGCTTTCGCGGGCGAAATCTCCGATCGCGCCGCTGAAGCCGAAAAGGCACTGCAGGCGGGTGATGGCGCCGGCGCGCTGGACAAATTCCGCAGCGCCGAGGACGCTCTGTGGCAAGCGATGCCGCTTGGCGTGCAAAATGTGAAGCATATCCTGTCGGCCAGCGGGTTCGGCGCCTACGCCGAGCGCCCGAACCATGTCTACAAGCCGGGCGAAGAGATTGTGCTTTATATGGAGCCGGTCGGTTACGGCTACGGCTCGGATGGGCTCGGCAACAACCAGATCGCGCTTTACGTTGACCTTACCGTGCTTTCCCAGTCGGGCGAGAAGCTGGGAACCGTCGAAAAGCTTGGCCGGGTCCAGCTCGCCTCGCGCTCGCATAACCGAGAGATGTTCTTCAAATTAAACGTCTCCCTGGATGGCGTTCCCCCCGGCAAATACCGCGCGGATTTCCTCATGCATGACGAGAACTCGCAAAAGACGGCGCCTTTCACGACCGACTTCGAGATTGCCGAATAGCGCGCCCAGGCGGAAAGAGCCTCGCGGCAAGGGAACCAGAGCGCGGCAGATGCGTTCTTAAGCCGGCTGCAGGCCAGTCAATTTGCGAGGCATTGTCCATGATCAAATGGATCATCATTCTTCTGATCGTTGCTGCCGCCGCCAGCCTGCTCGGCATGCCGGCGCTGGCCGGTGCCGCCGCCACCGGCGCGCGCCTGCTGATCGGCATCGTTCTCGTCATCTTCCTGCTGATCGTACTCGGCGTTTTCGCGGTAACCTAGACGCAGCCCACACTGGTAATTCCCGCCCGTTTCCGCCATATAGCGGCGAAACGTACAGGAATTACCTCAGATCATGGCAGGCACTGCCCCCTTCGCCAAGATGAACGGCATCGGCAACGAAATCATCGTCGCCGACATGCGTGGCCGTGCCGATAGGGTCACGGCGGCGTCGGCTGTCGCGCTGAACGCCGATGCGGCGACCAGGTTCGACCAGATCATGGCGATCCACGATTCGCGCACGCCGGGCACCGCCTTTTACATCGACATCTTGAATTCCGACGGCTCGGGCGCGCAGGCCTGCGGCAACGGCATGCGCTGTGTCGTCCAGGCGCTGGCCGCCGAAACCGGCCAGAAGACTTTCACCTTCGAGACCCGCGCCGGCATCCTCAACGCCGTCGAACATGCCGACGGGACCATCTCGGTCGACATGGGCACTCCGCGCTTTGGCTGGCAGGACATTCCGCTGGCCGAGGAATTCCGCGACACCCGCATGATCGAGTTGCAGATCGGCCCCATCGACGCGCCGGTGCTCCATTCGCCTTCGGCTCTCTCGATGGGCAACCCGCACGCCATCTTCTGGGTCGAAAACGATGTCTGGTCCTACGAACTCGAGCGTTTCGGCCCGCTGCTCGAAAACCATCCGATCTTCCCCGAGCGCGCCAACATCACCATCGCCCAGGTAACGTCGCCGGAGACGATGATCATCCGCACCTGGGAGCGCGGCGCCGGCCTGACCAAGGCTTGCGGCTCGGCCGCTTGCGCTTCCGTCGTCGCCGCTGCCCGCACCCGGCGCACCGGCCGCAGCGTTACGCTGATGACGCCCGGCGGCGGCTCGCTGCATGTGGAATGGCGCGACGACGACCACGTCATCCTGACCGGTGCCGCTGAATGGGAGTTTTCCGGCAATTTCGATCCGTCGACCGGCACCTGGGCCCGCGACACCGAAAGCGCTGCCTGATGTCTGCACTTGCCGATACCAAAGGCCCCAACTCCCAAGGCATAGACGTCGTCACCTTCGGCTGCCGTCTCAACACCTATGAATCCGAGGTGATGCGCCGCGAGGCCGAAAGCGCAGGTCTCGGCGCGCTCAAAGGCGGCGCGATCATCTTCAACACCTGCGCCGTCACTTCGGAAGCGGTGCGCCAGGCCAGGCAGTCGATCAGAAAGGCCCGCCGCGAAAATCCGGCGGCGCGCATCATCGTCACCGGCTGCGCCGCGCAAACCGAACCGCAGAATTTTGCCGCCATGGACGAGGTCGACCTCGTGCTTGGCAATGAGGAGAAGCTGAAGGCCAACTCCTACCGCGCGCTGCCGGATTTCGGCGTCAACGACAGCGAGAAGGCGCGCGTCAACGACATTTTCTCGGTGCGCGAGACCGCCGGCCACATGGTCGACGCCATTGAGGGCCGGGCACGTGCTTTCGTCCAGGTGCAGAACGGCTGCGACCATCGCTGCACCTTCTGCATCATCCCCTATGGCCGCGGCAATTCACGCTCGGTTCCGATGGGCGCCGTGGTCGAGCAGGTCAAGCGTCTGGCCGGCAACGGCTATGCCGAGATCGTGCTGACCGGCGTCGACATGACCTCTTTCGGCGCCGACCTGCCGGGCGCGCCGAAGCTGGGAAAGCTGGTGAAGACCATCCTGAAGCAGGTGCCTGATGTGAAGCGGCTGCGGCTGTCCTCCATCGATTCGATCGAAGCCGACGATGATCTGCTCGACGCCATCGCCACCGAACCCAGGCTGATGCCGCATCTGCATCTGTCGCTGCAATCGGGTGACGACATGATCCTGAAGCGCATGAAGCGCAGGCATTTGCGCGACCAGTCGATCCGCTTCTGCGAGGATGTGCGCAAGCTGCGCCCCGAAATCGTCTTCGGCGCCGACATCATCGCCGGCTTCCCGACCGAGACCGAAGAAATGTTTCAGAATTCGATAAAGATCGTCGAGGAATGTGGGCTGACGCACCTGCATGTCTTCCCGTTTTCGCCGCGCGAAGGCACGCCCGCCGCGCGCATGCCGCAGGTCCGCCGCGAATTGGTCAAGCAGCGCGCGGCCCAGCTGCGCGCCGCTGGTGAGGCTGCGTATCGCCGCCATCTGTCGTCGCTTCCCGGAACGCGCCAAACGATCCTTATCGAGCGCGACGGCGTCGGCCGCACCGAAGGGTTCACGCTTGCCGGGCTCGGCACAGGCGCGCCGGGCGAGATCGTCGAGGCAGACATCACCGGCCATGACGGCGTGCGCCTGATAGCGGCCCCGCTCACTGCCCGCGCCGCCTGAGACGATTGAAGCATGGCCGGTTTTTTCAAGAACATATTTTCGTTCGGCAAGAAGGAAGTCGTCGAGGAGCGCATCGACGAAACCGCTCCCCTGCCGCCGATCAAATGGGATGCGCTTGAGGCGCTGAAGCCGGCGGCCGAGCAGGTCGTTCCGGAGTTCTTGAAGCGCGAGGAGCCCGAGCCGCCGACGCCCCACCCTCCCCTCGATGGGGAGGGTCGCCACGAAGTGGCGGGGAGGGGTGAGAGCGCCGACGCCGACGCCACTCACCCCCACCCCCAAGCTTCGCTTGGGGCCTCCCCCATCGAGGGGGAGGTAAAGCCTGCGCCGCAGTCGGCGCCAGAAGAACCGAAGCCCGAACCCACGCCGACCATCCCGCCCGCGCCGGAACCGGTCGTCCCATCCGAGCCGGAACCGTTGCCGGAGCCCGCGCCGGTAGAAGAACCGCAGCCTGAGCCGGAGATACCCGAGCCGCCTGCACCGGAAGAAGTTCCTGCGCCGCCAGCCGTTCCGGAGCCGGCTCCCGAGCCGCAGCCCCAAGAAGTGCCGCCGGCGCCGGCCGAGCCGGAGATCGAACCATCGCGTCCGGAACCGCAGCTGGAGCCCGCTCCCGTCGAAGTGCCGACGCCTGCCGAGACTCCCGCAGAACCGGCCGCCCCGATCGAAGTGCCGCAACCGTCCGCGCCTCCCGCACAGCCTACCTCAGAGGTCAGCGCCGCCCCTCATCCGCCTGCCGGCACCTTCTCCCCGTATAGCCACGGGGAGAAGGACGAGGCGACCCACCCTCCCCTCGATGGGGAGGGTCGACGCGAAGCGGCGCGGTGGGGTGACAGCGCTGACGCCAGCGCAAATCACCCCCACCCCCAAGCTTCGCTTGGGACCTCCCCCATCGAGGGGGAGGTAAAGCGCACTCCGGTCGAAGCCACACCCGCGCCGGTCGAAGTCCGGGCTGCCACGGCAGGGGTTGCGCCCATGCCTGAACCGGGTTTTCCGCCGACACCACAGCCGACACCGTCAGTCGGCAAAGTCACCGTCACCAAAAAGGTCGAGCAGAAAGCCGAGCCGCAAAAGGCGCCCGAACCGGCGCCGCGACGCTCCTGGTTCCAGCGCATGCGCGACGGGCTTGCCCGCTCCTCGAAAGAACTCACCGGCAACATTGCCGGCGTCTTCACCAAGCGAAAGCTCGATGAAGAGACGCTACAGGACCTCGAAGACGTGCTGATCCGCGCCGATCTCGGCATGGAAACAGCCTTGCGCGTCACCGATGCGCTCGCCGCCAGCCGCTATGGCAAGGATGTCTCCGACGCGGATGTCCGCACCATCATGGCGGCCGAGGTGGAGAAGGTGCTGGCCCATGTCGCCATGCCGCTGGAGCTCGACCTCTCGCACAAGCCCCATGTCATTCTGGTGGTCGGCGTCAACGGCACCGGCAAGACCACGACCATCGGCAAGCTCGCCGCCAAACTGACCGATGGTGGCCTGTCGGTGATGCTGGCCGCCGGCGACACGTTTCGCGCTGCAGCCATCGAGCAGCTGAAGATCTGGGGCGAGAGGACGAAGTCGCCGGTCATCGCCTCGAAGATAGGCGCGGATGCCGCCGGCCTCGCCTACGACGCTTTCGAACGCGCCAAGGAGGCCGGCTCCGACGTGCTGATCATCGACACCGCCGGCCGGCTGCAAAACAAGACCGAACTGATGGCGGAGCTGGAAAAGATCGTGCGCGTGCTGGGCAAGCTCGATCCGGAAGCGCCGCATACCGTGCTGCAGACGGTCGACGCCACCACCGGCCAGAATGCGCTCAATCAGGTCGAGATCTTCCGCAATGTCGCCGGCGTCAACGGCCTGGTGATGACCAAGCTGGACGGCACGGCGCGCGGCGGTATTCTGGTCGCGATCGCGGCAAAGCACAAACTGCCGGTCTACTTCATCGGCGTCGGCGAACAGGTCGACGATCTCGAACCATTCTCGGCCAGCGAATTCGCCAGGGCGATCGCGGGCGTAGCGTAAAAAGCACGATCCCGAAGAGCTGCAGGCTTTTTTGGACAAGATCATGCGTCAGAAGGAAGTCATGAACCCTCCCATCCTCGAACGCGACCCGTCCGACCCGCGAAAGAAGAAAGAAAGCGTCAATCCGCTGCTCAAGCTGGTGCTGGAACTCGGGCCGCTGATGGTGTTCTTCTTCGCCAATGCACGCGGCGCCTGGCTGGTGCAGAAATTTCCTGTCCTGGCCGAATTCGGCGGGCCGATCTTCGTCGCCACCGGCCTGTTCATGGCGGCGACGGCGATCGCGCTGATCGCCTCCTGGCTGCTGCTGCGCACCTTGCCGATCATGCCGATGGTCTCGGGCGTCGTCGTCTTCATCTTCGGCGCGCTGACGCTCTATCTGCAGGACGACGTGTTCATCAAGATGAAGCCGACCATCGTCAACACCCTGTTCGGCGGCGTGCTGCTCGGCGGTCTGTATTTCGGCCGATCGCTGCTCGGCTATGTCTTCGATTCGGCCTTTCGCCTCGATGCCGAAGGCTGGCGCAAGCTGACTTTCCGCTGGGGCCTGTTCTTCCTGTTCCTGGCTCTTGCCAATGAAGTGGTGTGGCGGAATTTTTCCACCGACTTCTGGGTTACCTTCAAGGTCTGGGGCATCATGCCGATCACCCTGTTGTTCACCTTCAGCCAGATGCCGCTGATCCTGCACCATTCGATCGAGGATAAGACCGAGAAGGTGGAAGAAGCCGGCAAGTAGAGCAATTCCAGGAAAAGTGTGAAGCGGTTTTCCGTCCGGAATTGCGTCCGAATAAACGGAGACGGCCATGGAATTCGTTACCACGCGCGATGAACTGAGGGCGATCTACAAAACGCCGCGGCCGACCGACGCATCGATGCGCAAGGAGCTCAAGGCGCTTGACGGCCACTGCCGCTCCTTCATCGGCAAGAGCCCTTTCGTGCTGATCGGTTCTTCCGACGGCGCCGGCAATGCCGACGTGACGCCGAAAGGCGACAGACCGGGCTTTGCCCTTGTCCTCGACGACAGGACCATCGCCATTCCCGACCGGCCCGGCAACAACCGGCTGGACACGCTGGAAAACATCCTGCTCAACCCTTCGGTCGGGCTGCTTTTTCTCATCCCCGGCATGAACGAGACGCTGCGCATCAATGGCGACGCCCGCATAACCGTCGATGCCGGTTTGCGCGAGCGCCTCACCGTCGACGGCAAGCAACCGCAAAGCGTCGTCGTGGTGAGCGTCAAGGCCGCTTACATGCACTGCGCCAAGGCCTTCATGCGCTCCGAATTGTGGAAGCCGGACAGCTGGCACGACCGCGCGACGTTGCCGACGCTCGGTCAGATCCTGTCCGATCAGATGGCGCATGCCGAAACTGCCGACGATTTCGACCGCTCGCTGGACGAAGCCTACAGCAAGACCCTGTGGTAGATTTCGGGTACGATTCGCCATTGCGGTCCTTTGCCGGTTTTCGCTAGCCCTGTTTGCCCTTGATCGAACTCCTCGCCATCTCCGGCAGCCTGCGCGCCGCCTCGACCAATTCGGCGCTGCTGGCGGCGCTGTCCGCGAACGCGCCTTCGGATTGCCGCGTAACTGTCTATGACGGGCTCGGCCTGCTGCCGATCTTCAGCCCGGATGACGAAGGCGAGCGCACACCGGCTGAGGCCATGCGGCTGATCGAGGCCGTCACCAGCGCCGACGGCATCATCCTCTCCTGCCCCGAATATGCCCATGGCGTGCCCGGCGGCATGAAAAACGCGCTCGACTGGCTGGTCTCGCGCGACGCCGCAGTCGCCAAGCCCGCCATGCTGGCCCACGCCTCCGCGCGCTCGCTCTACGCCCGCGCCGCGCTGGCCGAGATCATGCGCACCATGTCGTTCGCGCTTTGTGAGAATGCGGTTCTGGAGATTGCCTTGCTCGGCAAGAAACCGCCGGAGATAGAAGCGATCCTAGGAGAGGACGAGAACCTGCGGGCCATGCGCGAAGCGGTGCAGGTTTTCGCGAGTTTTATACGCGCAAACGTTGCCTCGTCATCCTAGGGCGGAGCAAGGAGCGAAGCGACGCGGCGCAGACCCTAGGATGACGAACGAAAGGGTGCGGCGCACCCCAACGTGCCGCAGTGCTACCCCTTCCGCAACGTCTCGACATCGGTCACACCGACATACCAGTCGCGCGCGTTGACCTCTTCGAACACCACCCAGACGTCGTCATTGCTAAGCCCGGTGGCGTCCATGATGGCCGCCGTGACCTTTTTGGCAATGTCGGCCTTCTTGCCAGCGGGATCAGCGGCGATCACTTCCTTGACGATGCGGATGTTGACGAATGGCATGATGTCCTCCCTTGAATTGTGTCTGATACCGCCGCGCCGCGGCTCCGAAATCCGCTCCGGCGAACCGCTTGGCGGTGGTTCCGGCGGCCGCAGCGCAACAGGCGCCGCCGGCAGGCGCAGAAACGCCATCAAGGCCGCCAGAGAAGCGTTTGCAGCAGCCTCAATACGTCTTCGCCCCGTTCACCATCAGCCGCACCATGTAGAGCGACGTGGTGCCGGCGATGTAGAGGCAGTTCAGCTTGTTGCCGCCGAACACGCAATTGGCGGTCACTTCCGGCACCTTGACCTTGCCGATCAGCGTGCCGTCGGGATCGTAGCAATGGATGCCGTCGGCGGCACTGGTCCAGATGCGGCCGGCCTCGTCGAGCCGGAAGCCGTCGAACAGGCCGGCCGTGCAGTCAGCGAACACCTTCCCGCCCGAGACCTTCTTGCCGTGCTTGCCGACGTTGAAGACCCGCATATGCGCGGGGTTCTGCGCGCCATGGGTGCGGCCGGTGTCGACGACATAGAGCTGGCTTTCATCCAGTGAAAAGGCAAGCCCGTTCGGCCGGACCATGTCGGTGATGACGGCCTCGACCTCGCCCGTATCCGGATCGACCCGGTAGACATTGCAAGCGCCGATCTCGCTTTCGGCCTTGTCGCCCTCATAGTCGGTGTCGATGCCGTAGCTCGGATCGGTGAACCAGATCGAGCCGTCGGATTTCACGACCGCGTCATTGGGCGAATTCAGCCGCTTGCCTTTCCATTCGGCCGCGATGGTGGTGACGGAACCGTCATGCTCGGTGCGGCTGACGCGGCGGCCGGAATGCTCGCACGTCACCAGTCGGCCCTGGCGGTCGACGGTGTTGCCGTTGGAATTGCCGGAGGGCTGACGGAAGACGCTGACATTGCCGTCGGTCTCGTCATAGCGCAGCATGCGGTTGTTGGGGATGTCGGACCAGACGACATAGCGGCCGGCGGCGAACCAGGCCGGCCCTTCCGCCCACTGACATCCGGTAAACAGCTTTTCCACCTGGGCGTTGCCGTTGAACAGCCGCGCGAAACGCGGATCCAGAATTTCGTAATAGTCTGCGGTCGCCATGCATTTCCTCCGGGCATCACGTGACGCGCGGATCAAGCCAGCCTGCGGGCGCGATGGCAAGGTGGCGCAGGCGCAATTGTAAGACAAAAGGTGCCCGGCCGGCATGGCCCGCCAGCCTGTCCGGCCGTTTATGGTGCTGGAGCGCTGTATTAACCCGCTATGCGCCCTGTGCAATGGTGCATTGCAACATCTTCTTTTTGCATCGCACCATTCCTATGTCATGGTGCGAACGACCAAGGGAGGAACAAATTCACCGCTGATATGCGGCACGAAAGGACCCTTGCTATGGCTTTTGACAACCTCTTCTCCCGCGCGCGCACCTCGATGGCCAAGCGCCGCCACTATAACCGCCTCGTCGCGGAAATCGAAAACCTGACGAGCCGCGATCTGGCCGACCTGCGCGCCGACCGCTCGGAAATGCTCTACCAGGTCCACAGGCAGATCTACGGCTGAGCATTTCAGACCTCAGCGGGGCACCGCCCCCTCACCCGGATTGCCAAACCGAATTGCATGAGCAATTCGGGCAATCCGACCTCTCCCCCCGGGGAGAGGAGCTAGCCTGTGCCGATGCTTCCCTCTTCTCCCCCACGGGGAGGAGGGGGCGCGTAGCGGCCCGATGAGGGGGCATGGCGCCAACGTCAGCTCGGTGCCGCGAGCGCCTTTTCAATCTGCGGCAACAGAACATCCCTCGCCGACTCCCCTGTCAGCGGCCCGACATGCTTGTAGGCAATCTTGCCGTCCTTGCCGATGACGAAGGTTTCCGGCACGCCGTAGACGCCCCAGTCGATGGCCGTGCGGCCGGCCTCGTCGACACCTATCGCCTGGAACGGATTGCCGAGATCACCAAGGAACCGGCGCGCGTTTTGCGCTTGGTCCTTGTAGTTTAGCGCGGCCATGACGAAGCGCTTGTCCTGCGACAGCTGCAAGAGCACCGGATGCTCTTCCCGGCACGGCGCGCACCACGATGCAAAGACGTTGACCAGCGTTACCTTGCCGGCGAAGGCTTTCGAATCCAGCCCGGGCAGGTTTGACCCTTCCAGCGCCGGCAGGTTGGTCTGCGGCGCCGGCAGGCCGATCAGCGCCGACGGCACTGCCGCCTCATCGCGTCCCGACAAAAGCTGCGACAGGAACAATCCGGCGAGGCCGAGAAAAACCAGCAGCGGCAACAGCACGATCAGGCGGCGGCGCGGCGACGCCGTCGTTTCGCTTTCCGTGCTCATGGCTTGCTGGCCCCAGTGCTGGCCCCAGTACCGGCTTTGTCCGAGCGACGCCGCACGCCGGCCGCTTCGAGGTCTGCCAGTTCGCGCTTGCGGGTCCGCTGGTCGAGCAGGATCCAGCCGATCAGCCCGGCCAGCACGATCACCGTGATGCCATAGGCGGCCGCGACATAGAGTGCGTGTGCACTCATGCGCTTCGCTCCCCTTCCACCGTCACTTCGTCGTGCTCGATCATGGCCTTCCCATGGCTTTGCGGCTTTCTTAGCTTTGCGGCTGGGGCTTCGCAATTGATCGTCGCGCCGCAGCGGTCATATCAATCCGTTCCATGCCGCAGCGCCAGTGCTGCCGCCACCGGACCCAGCACGGCAAGAAACAGCGTCAGCGCGGCAAGAATGAGGAAGGGCTGCAGGAACGGATCAGGGTCGGCCACCGCGCCGTAGCTCGCCGACACCCCGAAGATCAGCACCGGGATGGTCAGCGGCAGCACCAGCACCGAGATCAGCAGACCGCCACGCGGCAGCGCCACCGCCACCGCCGCCCCGACCGCGCCGATGAAAGTGATCGCCGGCGTGCCGACCAGCAGCGTGAGCGCGGTGGCGCCGATGCTGAGCGGCTCCATGTTCATGAACAGGCTCAGCAGAGGTGCCGCAACCACCAGCGGCNCCGATGCTGAGCGGCTCCATGTTCATGAACAGGCTCAGCAGAGGTGCCGCAACCACCAGCGGCAGAACGCTGCCCGCCCAATGCGCCAGGCACTTCACCAGCACCGTCAACGCCAGCATGTGGCGGTCATTGCCCAGCACCAGAAGATCGAGCGACCCGTCTTCGCGATCGGCCTGAAACAGCCGGTCGAGGCCGAGCAGGCAGGCGAGCAGAGCGCCGATCCAAAGGATCGCCGGACCGATGCGGGCGAGCAGCTTCAGGTCCGGTCCGACACCGAAGGGGATGGTGGCGATGACGGCGAGGAAGAAGATGACGCTGGTGAGCGCTCCGCCGCCGGCCCGGATGGAGAGGCGGATGTCGCGCAGGAAGAGGGCTAGCATTGCCAAGCCGCGCCTGCCGTTTGATCGCCATCTTGCCGAAGGTGGCGTTCCTTCACACCCCCCTCTGTCCTCCCGGACATCTCCCCCGCAAGGGGGGAGATTGGCAGCTCCGTTGCTGACGCCTCTTTTTCAATGCCGGTGATTGGCGAAAGCCGGCATGACATCTGATCTCCCCCCCTGCGGGGGAGATGCCCGGCAGGGCAGAGGGGGGTGGGCGGGAATGCCGACATCACCCTGTTGCTCCCATCCTCAATTCCTTCGCCCCATCCAATCCCAGCGGCAAGTGCGTCGCCGCGACAATAATCCCGCCCTCCGCGCAATGCCTCGTCATCAGCCCCGCAAACCGCGCCTCCGAAGCCTTGTCCAGCCCAGCCGTCGGCTCATCCAGCAGCCACAGCGGCTTATGACTGACCAGCAATTTCGCAATCGCCGCGCGCCGCCTTTGCCCGGTCGACAGATAGCCGAAAGGCAGATGGCCGATGCCGCCGAGACCAACCGTCTCCAGCGCCTCTCCGACACCCAACTGCCCATCGCCGTTGAAATCGCGCCAGAAGCGCAGATCCTCCGCCACGCTGAGCGCCGTCTTCATTGCATTGAGGTGGCCGAGATAGTGGACCGCCGAAGCGATCGTCGGAAACCTCTCGCCGCCCTCGATGCGCACATCGCCTTGCGCCTTCGGCAGCAGCCCGGCGATGACCCTGAGCAGCGTCGATTTGCCCGAGCCGTTCGGCCCGGTGACGACCAGCACCTGGCCCTTGTCGAGCGCAAAACCGATGCCGGAAAAGACCGTCTCGCCGCCGCGTTCGCCGCCCAGATTTTCGGCAATCAGCCGCATGCCTGCCCGTCCCGAAAACTTTACCGCGCGATAGCTGCCGCATCGCACAAATTTGCTCCGCAACTGTCTAGAACTATTCCAGAAAATTCTCTATATGCGGGACATCCGTGCCAGCGGTCGGCACGGGAACAGAATTTGCGCCGAACCAGCGCACGCGCCGCCTTGAACGGCTCGGGTTGGCTGGGAACGGACAGCGGAAATGGCCGTACCCGCACCTTTGCGCGTGATTGCATGCCCATCGGCGTCCGTTCCCTTTCAGGCTGAACAGACAAGGACGGACCGCACGTGTCAAAATCCCTCGACAGTTTCAATTGCCGCCGCACCCTCACCGTGGGTGGCGCGGACTATGTCTATTACAATCTGGTCGAGGCCGAGAGGAACGGCCTCACCGGCATTGCCCAGCTGCCTTATTCGATGAAGGTGCTGCTGGAAAACCTTTTGCGCAATGAAGACGGCCGCTCCGTCACCAAGGACTCTATCCAGGCTGTTGCCGGCTGGCTGACCGACAAGGGCACCGCCGGCGTCGAGATCGCCTATCGCCCCGCGCGTGTCCTGATGCAGGATTTCACCGGCGTCCCGGCGGTGGTCGACTTGGCCGCCATGCGCGACGGCCTCAAGGCGCTCGGCGGCGATCCGCAGAAGATCAATCCGCTGGTGCCGGTCGACCTCGTCATCGACCACTCCGTCATCGTCGACGAATTCGGCACGCCACTGGCCTTTGCCAGGAATGTCGAGCTCGAATATGAGCGCAACGAAGAGCGCTATAAATTCCTGAAATGGGGCCAGCAGGCGTTCCGCAATTTTCGCGTCGTGCCGCCCGGCACCGGCATCTGCCATCAGGTCAACCTCGAATATCTCGGTCAGGTCGTCTGGACCAACACGGAAGACGGCGGAACGACCGCCTATCCCGACACCTGCGTCGGCACCGATTCGCACACCACTATGATCAACGGCCTTGGCGTGCTCGGCTGGGGCGTCGGCGGTATCGAGGCCGAGGCGGCGATGCTCGGCCAGCCGGTTTCCATGCTGTTGCCCGAAGTCATCGGCTTCCGCCTTACCGGCAAGCTCAGGGAGGGCATCACCGCCACCGACCTCGTACTGACCGTCACCCAGATGCTGCGCAAGAAGGGCGTCGTCGGCAAGTTCGTCGAGTTCTTCGGCCCGGGCCTGTCCAACATGACGCTGGCCGACCGCGCCACCATCGGCAACATGGCGCCCGAATATGGCGCCACCTGCGGCTTCTTCCCGGTCGACGGCGAGACCATCCGCTACCTCACAATGTCGGGCCGCGAGGAAAGCCGCATCGCCCTGGTCGAGGCCTATTCCAAGGCGCAAGGCATGTGGCGTGACGCCGGCTCGGCCGACCCTGTCTTCACTGACCTGCTCGAACTCGAGCTCGACAGCGTCGTGCCGTCGATGGCAGGTCCCAAGCGCCCCGAAGGCCGCGTTCCGCTCGAAGGCATTCCGGCCGGCTTCGCAAAGGCGATGGAAACCGAGTACAAGAAGGCTGCCGAAATCCACAAGCGCTATGCCGTCGAAGGCACCGACCATGATCTCGGTCATGGCGATGTCGTCATTGCCGCCATCACGTCCTGCACCAACACCTCCAACCCGAGCGTGCTGATCGGCGCCGGCCTTTTGGCGCGCAACGCCAACCGGCTCGGCCTCAAGCAGAAGCCGTGGGTGAAGACCTCGCTGGCGCCGGGCAGCCAGGTGGTCGCCGAATATCTGGAAAAGTCCGGCCTGCAGAAGGAGCTCGACCAGATCGGCTTCAACCTGGTTGGTTTCGGCTGCACCACCTGCATCGGCAATTCCGGCCCGCTGCCGGCGCCGATCTCCAAGACCATCAACGATAAGGGCCTGATCGCCGCCGCAGTGCTCTCCGGCAACCGCAACTTCGAAGGCCGTGTTTCACCTGACGTGCAGGCGAACTATCTGGCGTCGCCGCCGCTGGTGGTAGCCCATGCTTTGGCCGGCACCGTCACCAAGGACCTGACCACCGAGCCACTCGGCGAAGGCCGCGACGGCAAGCCGGTCTATCTCAGGGATATCTGGCCGAGTTCGGCCGAGATCCAGGAGTTCATCGAGAAGAACGTCACACGTGAGCTATTCGCCCGCAAATATGCCGACGTCTTCAAGGGCGACGAATACTGGCAGAACGTCAAGGCGCCGGAAGGCCAGACCTATGCCTGGGACGACAACTCGACCTATGTGCAGAACCCGCCCTATTTCGCCGGCATGACCTCCGGTTTCGGCAAGATCGGCGACATCAAGGGCGCGCGCGTGCTCGGCCTGTTCGGCGACAAGATCACCACCGATCACATCTCACCGGCGGGTTCGATCAAGGCCGCTTCCCCGGCCGGCAAATACCTCACCGACCATGGCGTCGGCGTTGCCGACTTCAACCAGTACGGCACAAGGCGCGGCAACCATGAGGTGATGATGCGCGGCACCTTCGCCAACATCCGCATCCGCAACCACATGCTGGGCGAGAACGGCCGCGAGGGCGGCTACACCATCCACTACCCGTCGAAGGAAGAGGAATCGATCTACGACGCGGCGATGAGATACAAAAAGGAAGGCGTGCCGCTGGTCATCTTCGCCGGCGTCGAATACGGCAACGGCTCCTCGCGCGACTGGGCAGCTAAAGGAACGAATCTCCTCGGTGTCCGTGCCGTCATCGCCCAGTCCTTCGAGCGCATCCATCGCTCCAACCTGGTCGGCATGGGCGTCATCCCCTTCGTCTTCGAGGAAGGCACCTCATGGGCCTCGCTCAACCTCAAGGGTGACGAGCTGGTCGAGATCGACGGCATAAGCACCATCAAGCCACGCCAGACGATGATCGCCAAGGTGACCTATGGCGACGGCACCGTGAAGAACGTGCCGATCATCTGCCGCATCGATACGCTGGACGAACTCGACTACTTCAAGAATGGCGGCATTTTGCAATACGTGCTGCGCGATCTGGCCGCGTAGCGGCCAGGGCTTAGGCAGTAGGGATTGGGCGGTAGCGGGGAACGACATCCCCTACTCCCTACTCCCTACTCCCTACTCCCTACTCCCTACTCCCTACTCCCTACTCCCTACTCCCTACTCCCTACTCCCTACTCCCTACTCCCAGTCTTTCCAAAGCATTGCCCGACCCGATCGAAGCCCCGCGCTGTACGACAGGAGTAAAAACCGGCTGGGCTCAGCAAGATCTGCCCCACGCTCCTGATGCCATGCTCCCGATCGAACCGGGCGGTGAAGTGCTCCCCCTGTGATGCCATACCCATGGTTGCGGCAGCAAAAATTTCACCGCAACGTGACTTCCCGTTGACTGTCGCTTCTGCCACAAATCTGGGCAACCAGAACAAGGCCGGCGTCACCGGCGGGAATCGGAACGATCATGGCACCTCGACAACCTCTGCGGCTTGCGGCTTTTGCGCTGGCCTTCTCGGCGCTTGCCGGGACCGGGTTCGCCGAGGAATCGGGAACGACCCAGACCGACAAACCGCAGATTGACAGGCCCTTGGGCGTGGTCGAGCTGTTCACCAGCCAGGGCTGCAATTCCTGCCCGCCGGCGGACGCTTTCTTTGCCGAGCTGGCGGCCAAGGACAACGTCGTCGCGCTCGCCTACCACGTCAATTACTGGGACTATCTCGGCTGGCAGGACACGCTGAGCAGCAAGGACAATACCGACCGGCAATATGACTATATGCGCGCCTTCGGCACCCGCTCCGTCTACACGCCGCAAGCCGTCATCAATGGTCGCAGCCATGTCAACGGCGCCAGCCGCAAGGAGGTCGACGGCGCGCTTGCCCGCATGGAGAAATCCGGTGAAGGCATGCGGGTCAGCGTCAAGGTCAGCCGCACCAGCGATCGCGTCATGATCGATGCCGGCGACGCCGGTAGCGGCCCGAGCGACGCCCATGTCGTCATCGTCTATTTCGAACCACCGCAGACGGTGACCATCGCCAAGGGCGAGAACACCGGCCGCAGCATGACCTACTGGAACGCCGTCACCGGCATCCAGACCGCCGGCATGTGGCACGGCAAGGCGCAGCGCTACGAATTGCCGATGACCGAGATCGCCAAGAAAGGCGGCTGCGCCGTGCTGCTGCAATCGGTCGGCAAGGACGGCCTGCCGGGGCCTATTCTGGGCGCGGCGTTTATTCACAAGCCTTAAGAGGCTGGTCCATATCTTTTGATATCGGCGGGACAGCACCCCCCTCTGGCCTGCCGGCCATCTCCCCCGCAAGGAGGGAGATTGGCAGCTTCGCCACATCCGCCATCCTGTCCCACGTTTGAGATTGGCGAAAGCAAACGCGAAATCTGATCTCCACCCTTGCGGGGAGATGTCCGGCAGGACAGAGGGGGGTGTGAAGGATCACGACGACAAGTGTCTGGCGCCGCCCAACAAAAAAACCGACGTCAGCTTGCTTCTGACGTCGGTCATTTAGGCTTTGGGATCGTCGCACCCGGTCTCTCCCTGAGGAAAGTCCGAGGTTGGTTCGATCCGACGCAGACCCGTGGGCGGGGGGCTTGGGGTTTACGAGCCGGTGCCGGACCGAACCGTCTCAGGCAACGCCGGTAAATTCGTCGGACATTGGGGCATGAGCGCGGATAAAAAAAGGCGGAAATGTGGCGAGGCATCACCAATTCAAACACCGCGTTTTATAAAAGTGACTGGACGTTGCGAAAACAGCGCGGTCCCGGGATGGTTGGCCGGGCCTTGCAATTCCACGGCGAACACGCCAACTTCTGCAAGCGAGATTCATTTTCAAAGGGATCGCGGGATGACCGATCGCAGCGGTGGGACGGAGGATGGGGACGCATCCGCAATATTGATCCCGCTGCACGAGGCGCGACGCGAACGCCTCGACCAGCCGGTCCGTTTCGACCGGCGTGAACTCGACGAGATCCTGAGGCTGTACGGACGCATGGTCGCCGCCAACGAATGGCGCGACTATGCCATCGATCATCTGTCTGATCGGGCTGTGTTTTCAGTCTTCCGCCGGGCCAGCGAAGTGCCGCTGTTCCAGATCGTCAAGGATCCGAAACTGGCACGCCGGCAAGGCGCCTTCGCCGTCATCGCCGCCGACGGCCGAATCCTCAAGCGCGGCCAGGAACTCGGTCGCGTGCTCAACGTCTTCGATGCTAAACTGAAGATTGTCCAGGCCTAATTGAAAATTGGGGAATTGAAGAGCTGAAGAATTGAAAAAAGAGGATGTAACGGTCGAAATACCGCCGGGTTTGTTCTCAGCTATTCAGATCCTCAATTCTTCAGTTCTCTTCAGTTCTCCTCAATTCCCCTCCTCAGGCTCTCACGAAACTTCCGCTCCGGCAGCGAATGCGGATCGGGCGGAACCGTTACGCCGCCATTCAGCGACAGCTGCATGAACACCGTGTCAAGCCAGCGCCCATGCTTGTAGCCGGAGCCTTCCAGGCGACCGGAATGGCGAAAGCCGAGCTTTTCATGCAGCCGCACCGAGGCGCTGTCTGCATGGCCGTCGCCGATCACCGCGACGATCTGGCGAAAGCCCGCCATACGGCAGGCTTCAATCAGCGCCTGCATCAGCAGCAGCCCGACGCCCTGGCCCTTCGCATCAGGCGCGACATAGACGGAATCCTCTACGATGAAGCGGTAGGCCGGGCGCGGCCGGAACGCGCCGGCATAGGCGTAGCCGAGCAGCGCGCCATCTCGTTCCGCCACCAGATAGGGAAAGCCCCCCGCCGTCAGGCTGTCGAAGCGCCCACCCATCTCAGTGCGGCTGGGCGGCTCCAGCTCATAGCTCGCGGTGCCATGCGTCACGGCATCGCCGTAGATCTCGGTGATTCGGCCGAGGTCGCCTTCCAAGGCCGCGCGGATGGAAATAGTGCTCATGATTTATGCAGACGATTCATCTGCCTCCATGACAGCAAAGGCCGGCACAAAAGAAAAGGGCGGCCGTTGGCCGCCCTCTTGATATCAGCTGGTCCAGTTGCCTGATGGGAAGACCGCCTAGCGGCGATCGCCCATGAACTGCAGCAGGAACATGAACAGGTTGATGAAGTCGAGATATAGCCTCAACGCGCCCATGATCGCCTTGCGGCCGGCAACGTCGGCCTGATCGCCTTCGTAGTACATTTCCTTGATGGTCTGCGTGTCATAGGCGGTGAGCCCGGCGAAGATCAGCACGCCGATCGCCGAGATGGCGAAGCCGAGCGCCGACGATTGCAGGAAGATGTTGATCAGCATGGCGATCACCAGGCCGACCACGCCCATGACCAGGAACGAGCCGAACGCCGAAAGGTCGCGCTTGGTCGTGTAGCCGTAGAGCGACAGCGCGCCGAAGGCGGCCGCCGTGGCAAAGAAGGTCTGAGTGATCGAGGCGCCGGTGTAGACCAGGAAGATGGTCGACAGCGACAGGCCGACCAGGCCCGAATAGACCCAGAAGGTGGTTTGCGCCGCGGCCACGCTCATCGACTGGATCCTGAACGACAGGAAGAAGACGGCGGCGAGCGGAGCCAGGATGACCACCCAGCGGAAGGCGCTGGCATAGATCAGCGTGCCGAAAGCGGTCAGCTGTCCGTCGCCGGTGACGGCGAGCTGGAAAGCGCCCCAGGCGGCGACGCCGGTGATGAGGAGGCCAAGCCCCATCAAATTGTAGACCTTGAGCATGTAAGTGCGCAGGCCTTGGTCGATGTCGGCGCGCGCGCCCGGCACGGCCGAAGTCTGGTAGTTGCGAATGGGCTCAGCCATTGGAATCCTCTGTTGCTTCTGCCCCGTACGGTGTCAGGCCCTTTCGGACCTGGGCGCCGCTGGCGGGGCTCCAGCATGCCTGTGGCGAAATATGATGGTTCTTGACGTCAAGAACAAGACCGTAACGGGCTGCAACGCTTGGTGAATCTCCGGAAGCCGGTTTTCTTGGGCTTCCATGACTGCACATTACCAAGATTTAATCGGAAACGGCAGATTCGGCCAACCTTGCCGTTTGGGGCCTAGAGGTCGCGCAGCACCGGCGCCGCCTTGTGCCCGAGCACCCGCCAGGTGCCGGCAAGGCCGATGCCGACCGTGATCACCAGCGCAAACACCAAGGTCGCCACTGCCACCTCCGGCATGAAATGCGACGGCAACGTCATGATGCGGGCAACGATGTACCAGGCGGCGATGCCGCCGGCAGCCAACGCAAACACCGCGGTGGCCAGGCCGATCAGCATGTATTCCAGCGAAAACGCCGCGATCAGCGTGCGCCTCGTGGCGCCCAGCGTCTTCAGCACCACGGCATCGTGGATGCGGGCGCGATTTCCCGCGGCGAGCGCGCCGGCCAGCACCAGCACCGAAGCGATCAGCGCCACGCCGGCTGCCGCCCGGATCGCCGTGCCGAGCTGGCCGACCAGCCGGTTGATGACATCGAGCGCGTCCTTGACCCGAACTGTCGTCACCGCCGGGAGGGCGCGGGTGACGGCGTTCAGCAGGCGGGCATCCTCTGCTGCGGTGGCATCCTTTTCGGTCAGCGTCGCCAGCCAGCCATGCGGGGCGCCGGCAAAGGTGTTGGGCGAGAACACCATGACGAAATTGATGCCCATCGTCTCCCATTGCACCTCTCGGAAATTGGCGATCCTGGCCGTCACATTGCGTCCGAGCACATTGACGGTGACGGCATCGCCAAGCTTCAGGCCGAGCGCCTTGCCTTCATCGTTGGAGAACGAAACCAGCGGTTCGCCGCTGTAATTCTCCGGCCACCAGCTGCCCTCGGTCAATGTCGCATTGGCCGGTTGTTTGGCGTCGTAGGTCAGGCCGCGATCGCCGCGCAGCACCCAGGCGCCTTCCGATGGCACATTGGCCTTGTCGACACTAACGCCGTTCAGCGCCATCACCCGGCCGCGCAGCATCGGCACCTTGATGAGCGTTCCCTTCGGCGCCTCATTGCCGATCAATGTCGAGAAGGCATCGACCTCGCTATTCTGGATGTCGACGAAGAAGAAATTCGGCGCCCGTTCCGGCAGACTGCCGGAGATCTGCTGCCTGAGATTGCCGTCGATCAGCGCCAGCGTCACCAAAAGCGTCAGCCCGAGGCCCAGCGACAGCACGACGGACGGCGTCAGCGCGCCGGGCCGGTGGATGTTGCCGATGGCGAGCCTGAGCGCGACCGAGCGCACACGCGGGCTTTTGCGCGCCACCCACTGCACCAGCGCACCGACCAGGCGCAACACCAGAAAGGCAAAGACCGTCGCGCCGACGAAGATCAAGGCGATGCGCCGGTCGCCGGAAAACAGGATGGCGAGCGCCGCCAAAGCGAGCGCGATGCCGACCGCCGTGGCAAGATAGGGCAGGCGTGGAAAGCCGCGGCCCTCAAAACCCATTTCGCGAAACAGCGCGGTCGCCGGCACATCGCGGGCGCGGCCGAGCGGCAACAGCGCGAAGGCAAGCGTCACCAGCAGCCCGAACAGCGCGGCAAGAGCCAGCGCACCGGGATAGAAGCCGCCTTTAGCCGGCACCGGAATGAACGACTGGAGCGCAGCGCTGGCTGCAAACGGCATGGCGGCGCCGAGGATGAGGCCAAGCGCGATGCCGAGGCCGGCGATCATCAGGATTTGCACGAGATAGACGGTGAAGACGAAGCCGCCCGAGGCGCCAAGGCTCTTGAAGGTGGCGATGACGCCGCGCTTGCCGTCGAGATAGGCGCGCACCGCATTGGCAACGCCGACGCCGCCGACCACCAGCGCCGTCAGCCCGACCAGCGTCAGGAATTGCGAGAAGCGCTCGATGTTGGCCGACAGCGCCGGCGCCGCATTGGAACGCGTGCGGATCGACCAGCCGGCTTCAGGGAAATCGCTCGCCGCCCGATCCTGGATGGTCTTGAGATCGGCCTCGCTGGCGCCGGCCGGCAGCCGAACCTTGAAGGCATTCTCGACCAGGCTGCCCGGCTGGATCAGGCCGGACGCGGCAAGCCCCGCGGTCGAGACCATCAGCCGTGGCGCGAAGCCGAAACCGTCCGACACCGCATCCGGTTCGCTCACCAGCCTGGCCCGCAATTCGAATGTCGCGCTGCCGACCTTCAGCCGGTCACCGATCTTCACATTCAGCCGGTCGAACAACAGGTCGGGCGCGGCGGCGCCAAAGACGCCTGATTTCTCGTCGAACAAATCCTTTCTGCCAAGCTGCGGCGCGGTATCGAGCGCGCCATAGAGCGGATAGGCGTCGTCGACGGCCTTGGCCTCAACCAACGCCTGGTCGGAGCCGTCATCCAGCCGCGCCATCGAGCGCATATTGGCGCTGTGCGACACAGTGCCGAGGCGGTCGAGGAAGGTGCTTTCGGCTGGCGTCGCATCGCGCTGGTTGAGCTGGAAGCGCAAGTCGCCGCCAAGCAGCGTCTGGCCCTGGTCTGCAACGCCTGCGGTGATCGCCTGCGCCACCGAATTGACCCCGCCGATTGCAGCGACGCCGAGCGCAATGCAGGCAAGGAAGATCAGGAAACCCGACAACCCGCCGCGCATCTCGCGCAGCGAGAAGCGGAACGCGAGCTTCAGCGTCTGCGACAGTGGCATCAGGCCGGCACCTTGACCTGCGCTACCGGCGCATCCTCGATGCGGCCCGAGCGCATCGACACCTGGCGCGAGCAGCGCGCCGCAAGGGCCGGATCGTGCGTGACCAGCACCAAGGTCATGCCGCGCTCGGCCGCCTTGGCGAACAAAAGGTCGGCAACCTGCCGCCCCGTCGCCTGGTCGAGATTGCCGGTCGGCTCGTCGGCGATGAGAATGCGCGGCGACGGCGCCAGCGCGCGGGCGATCGCCACGCGCTGCTGTTCGCCGCCGGACAGCTCGCCCGGATAGTGGGTGACGCGGTCGCTCAAGCCCACCGCTGCCAGCTCGCGCGCCGCGACACCGAACGGATCGGCATGGCCGGCCAGTTCCAGCGGCACCGCGACATTTTCGAGCGCCGTCATGTTGGGAATGAGATGGAACGACTGGAAGACGATGCCGATGTTTCGGCCCCGAAACGATGCGACCTCGTCCTCGCTTTTGCCGTTCAGCAATTCGCCGGCGATCCGCACCGTCCCCGAATCGACCTGCTCCAGCCCGGCCAGCACCATCAGCAAGGTCGACTTGCCGGACCCCGAAGGGCCGACGATGCCGGTCGCCTCGCCGCGCGTCACGTCCAGGCTGACGCGTTTCAGCACATGCACTGAGGAAGCGCCTTGGCCAAGGGTCAGGGATACGTCTTTCAGCCCGATGACGGCTTCTGTCACAATTAAAGCGTCCTATATCAGGATGAAGGCTCTGCTTGCCGGAAGCCGTCGCCGGAAGAATTCCTCGGGTATATGGGGGCTGCCACATGTCTTTCAAACGCTTGAATGCCGCAGGGCTCGTCCTTTTCGTCACCCTTTGCGGCGCCATTTCGTCCGTGCGCGCCGAGACGTTCACCATCGTCGGCTTCGGCGACAGCCTGATGGCCGGTTTCGGCCTCGGGCCTGGCGATGGCTTTACCGACAAATTGCAAGCTGCGCTGCGCGCCAAAGGCCATGACGTCACCGTCGCCAACGCCGGCGTTTCAGGCGACACCTCGAGCGGCGGCTTGGCGCGGCTTGACTGGTCGGTGCCGGATGGGACAAGGCTGGTTATCCTCGAACTCGGCGCCAACGACATGCTGCGCGGCGTCTCGCCCAGCATTACGGAAAAGAACCTGGACGACATGCTGGCGAAGCTGAAAGCGCGCAAGATCGCGGTGCTTCTGGCCGGCATGCGCGCCGCTCCCAATCTCGGCGCCGACTACCAGAACGCCTTCGATGCGATCTACCCAAAGCTGGCCGCGAAATACGATGTGCCGCTCTATCCGTTTTTTCTCGATGGCGTCGCCGGGCAGTCCGGCCTGCAGTTGGAGGATGGCCTGCATCCCAATCCGAAGGGCGTCGCAGCGATGGTCGAGCGCATCATGCCCGCCGTGGAGAAGGCGATTGCGGCAGTTGAGGGTGGCGGTTGAACGCCGGCCTGACGAGAATAACGCGGCGTTCGCCTCGCGCGAACTTTGAAACAAAAGACCGGGCTGCCGATGACCCGAGTCATCCATGCTGCGCTCGAAGAGCATATGCAGCATCTGGGTAATGCAAGCGCCGAGGCGGCACGGCAATAGTGCTTATTCATCGCTTGGAGGCGCCTGTTCGTAAAAATGCCTGCAACCAACAAACCACTTGCCCCGTTTGACTATCGATGATTCGCTAGGGGCACAGTTCGATTCGAGGAAGGGAGGCTCACCATGCCGCGTCTTTTCACCGCCCTCGAAATACCCCGTGACGCCGCTCTTTCGCTGTCCCTGCTCAGGGGCGGCCTGCCCGGAGCCCGCTGGATCGATGTCGAAAACTACCATCTGACGCTGCGCTTCATCGGCGACGTCGAAGGCCATATCGCCGACGAAATCGCCAACGCGCTCGACCGGGTGCACCGCCCATCCTTCTCGCTCACCCTGTCCGGAGTTGGCGCTTTCGGCCAGAAGAAGCCGCACGCCGTCTGGGCCGGCGTCTTCGCCTCGCCCGACCTTTCGGCGCTGCAGAGCGAAATCGACCGCATCTGCCAGCGGCTCGGCCTGCCCGCCGACCCGCGCAAGTTCACCCCGCATGTTACGCTGGCACGCTTGCGCAATTCGAGCCCGCTCGACGTCGCCCAGTACCTGTCGGCGCGCGGCAATTTTGCGACGCTACCGTTTCGCGTCGGCCGCTTCGTGCTGATGTCGTCGCGCGATTCGGTCGGCGGCGGTCCCTACATTGTCGAGGAGGCGTGGCCGCTCTCCGGCGTCGACGCCCGCGCCACCAATCTCGTCGCCAGCGCCTCCGACGCTTCGCGGATCATGCGGTAGACCGAAGCGAACGCTTCGGCCCCGTCATAATAGGGATCCGGCACGTCGCGGGTTTTGCCCTGCGCAAACTCTGCCAAGAGATGAATACGTTCGCGCGCACCGGCCGGCGCCAACGCCTTGAGGTCGCGGACATTCTGCCGATCCATGCCGAGGATCAGGTCGAAGCGCGAAAAATCCCCCGGCCTGACCTTGCGTGCCCGCTGCCCTGATATGTCGATGCCGTGGCGGGCCGCAATCGCGATCGAGCGCGGGTCGGGCGCTTCGCCGAGGTTCCAGCCGCCGGTCGCCGCAGAGTCCAGCACGATGTCGTCCAGCACCATGTCGCGGCCGCGTTCCGCCAGCACGGCGCGGAACACGCCTTCGGCCAGGGGTGAGCGGCAGATGTTGCCGAGGCAGACGAAGAGTATGGAATTTATCGGCTTTACGCTCATTCGATATGCGCCGTTCGTGCATTTGGAAGCCCAAAACGCAAAGGACTTTTGGGCGACTTGCATTATGGTGAGGGTCGATATCTGGGATAGCACGGGAAATCATCATGACGAGAGAGAAACTCAGCAAGGACGCCATCGCCGCCGCACTGGCCGAACTGGCCGGCTGGTCGCAGGCAGCCGATGGCGCCTCCATCAAGCGCAGCTTCGACTTCAAGAATTTTTCCGAAGCCTTCGCCTTCATGACCCGCGTCGCGCTGGCCGCCGAGAAGATGGACCATCATCCCGACTGGTCGAACGTCTACAAGACTGTCGACGTGACGCTCAACACCCATGATGCCGGTGGTGTCACTGCGCTCGACATCGCGCTGGCCAAGAAGATGAATGGGTATGCTGGCGGCTGAACGCTGGGGCGGCAACGCCAAATCGGCGCCATCCTCTTGCAGTGGACCGGGACTTTCACCACATTTTCCGTGGCGGCCGCGCGCAACGCGTAGCGCGACGGCCGGCAAGGAGAGGATTGATGGCGCAGCAGCCCGGTTTTGATTTCTTCGGCTTCGGCAGCAAGCTCGGCGACGAGAGTGAAGTGCGCGCCAAATTCTGGCGCACGGCCAAGAAGGCCGCCCGGCAGATTCCGTTCATGGAAGAGGTCGTCGCCGGCTATTATTGCGCGCTCGACAGGAAGACGCCTTTGCGTGCCAAGGGCATATTGCTGGCAGCGCTTGGCTATTTCGTGCTGCCGGTCGACGTCATACCCGATTTCGTCTTCGGCCTCGGCTTCACCGACGACATCGCCGTGCTGACCGCCGCGATCTCCACGGTAAGCGCCCATATCACCCCTGCGCACCGCAAGGCCGCCAAGGAGGCGATCGCCGACAAGAGCTGAATCGGCGTCGCGTTGGCAACTTGGTTCAGAAGAAATCCTCCGCTCAAACAGGACGATAGCGGCTTGGCTTCGGGTTCCGCTGCGGCCGTTGGAAAAGTCAAACTCTTGCCGCTTTCGTGGCCTCCAAGTCGCCGCAGGGACATTGCGAAAGCCGTTTTTTCAAGAAGCGGCGCGGAAATGGCGGTGGTTTCCATGGGTGAATGTCCTTTTCCGAGGGAAATTCACCGTTTGGTAACCCAGATTAAATCAAAATGAAGCGACGGGCAGGACGCCAAGCCGGCCTGCCCCGCACCATTTGGAATACGGGAAAAGCGATGCGCGGATTGATTGCACTAGTCTCGAGCCTGGTCCTGGTGGCTTTTGCCGCGCCGGCGCTGGCGCAGCAGGCGACCAAGATCGGCCAGCACAATGCCTGGGGCACCTACAGCTACCAGGCGCAGGGCGGCAAGGTCTGCTATGTGCTCACCGTGCCGACCGACAAGCAGCCGCCGACGCTCGATCACGGCGACATGTTCTTCTTCGTCAGCCAGCGGCCGGGCCAGCAAGTGTCCTACGAGCCGCAATTCATCGCCGGCTACACATTCCAGGAAGGCTCCAAGGCCACCGTCACCATCGACAAGAAGACGTTCTCGATGTTCACCCGCGGCAAGTCGGCCTGGGTCGAGAACGCCGCCGAAGAGCCGGTGCTGATCGCCGCCATGAAGACCGGCACCGACATGAAGGTCTCGGCGAAGTCTGGCCGCGGCAATCCGACGACCTATGTGTTTTCGCTGAAAGGCATCTCGGCCGCGCTGACGTCGATCGCCAAGTGCAAGTAGGCTAGCGCGGTTCCCGCCGCATGACTCTCGCCGCAACCTGTGCTATGCGCCGCGCTTCTTTTCGGCACGATGGATGAAATCGGCCGCAATTTGCTTATATTGGCGCTGATATGACCCTTTCCTTCGATCTCACCACTGAGGGCGCACGCGACGCGTTGCGCGCTCGCGCCACGCCCGAGAAGCCGTCGCTGATCGGCCTGACCCGGGCCGAGCTCGGTGAAGCCCTTGTCAGTGCCGGCATCGTGCCCGAGCGCCAGGCGAAAATGCGCGCCCAGCAGCTCTGGCACTGGATGTATGTGCGCGGCGTCTCCGATTTTGCCGGCATGTTCAACATCTCCAAGGATCTGCGCGCCGAACTCGACAAGCATTTTACCGTCGCCCGGCCCGAAATCGTCGAGGAGCAGATTTCCTCCGACGGCACGCGCAAGTGGCTGTTCCGCTTTCCGCCGCGCGGTGCCGGCCGTCCCGTCGAGATCGAGACCGTCTACATCCCCGAAGAAGGCCGCGGCACGCTCTGCATCTCCTCGCAGGTCGGCTGCACGCTGACCTGTTCGTTCTGCCACACCGGCACGCAGAAGCTGGTGCGCAATTTGACGGCGGAAGAGATCCTGGCGCAATTGCTCACCGCCCGCGACCGGCTCGGCGATTTCCCCGACCGCGACACACCCGACGGCGCCATCGTCCCTGCCGAGGGCAGAAAAGTCTCCAACGTCGTCATGATGGGCATGGGCGAGCCGCTCTACAATTTCGAGGCGGTGAAGAAGGCGCTGCTGATTGCCTCCGACGGCGACGGACTGTCGCTGTCGAAGCGCCGCATTACGCTCTCGACCTCCGGCGTGGTGCCCGAGATCTTCCGCACCGGCGAGGAGATAGGGGTCATGCTGGCGATCTCGCTGCACGCCACCAATGACGATCTGCGCGACCTGCTTGTGCCGATCAACAAGAAGTATCCGCTGAAGGAACTGATCGAGGCCTGCCGCGCCTATCCCGGCCTGTCCAACGCCAAGCGCATCACCTTCGAATATGTGATGCTGAAGGACGTCAACGATTCCATCGAGGACGCCAAGGGGCTGATCAAGCTGCTCAAAGGCATTCCAGCCAAGATCAATCTGATCCCGTTCAACCCGTGGCCGGGCACCAACTATCAGTGCTCGGACTGGGAGACGATCGAGAAATTTGCCGACTACATCAACAATGCCGGCTATGCCTCGCCGATCCGCACGCCGCGCGGCCGCGACATCCTGGCCGCCTGCGGGCAGCTCAAATCCGAATCCGAACGCATGCGCAAGGTCGACCGCCTGGCGCTGGAAGCCATGATGATTGCGGGGCATGGCGAGGCGTGAGCCGCCTCTTCGCCTATATCCTCCGTTTCGCTGTCATCCTGTTCGGCTATGTCGTCGCCTCATTGGCGGCGAGCGCCTTTCTCAACGTGTTGTTCCTGGCTTCCGTCGGTTATATGCCGGACGATGCGCACCCAGCGGCGGCCGCGGCGCTGTATTTTTCGATCCCGTTCGTGGCGCTGTTTGTCGCCTATTTCGCTTTCATACCGGCAGCCATCGTCATCCTGATCTCGGAGATACTCAGCCGCCGCGACTGGCTGTTCTATGCGCTTGCGGGCGGCATCGTGGCCGCGGTGTTCCTCGGCTTCGTCCACCAGAATGCCGACATCAATTTCGACGTCACTGAGCCCCGCGCCATCGCCGCCGTGATCGGCTGCGGCATGGTCGGTGGCATCTTCTACTGGCTCGCCGCCGGCCGCTGGGCCGGAAGCTGGTGGCAGGCCGCTACTTCGCCTGAGCGGTCAGGATCTTGAGCGCGAAGGCCGAAAACACACCGGCAAAGAGATAGTCGACGACCCGCGTTACGCGCGGGCTGGCCTTCATCGCCGCCGAAAACCTTTCCGCGGCAAACACCATCGGCGCCGTCACAGGGATCGACAGCACGATGAACATGAGGCCGAGGGAGAACAGTTTTCCCGGCGCGTTCGGATCGTGAGCCGAGACGAACTGCGGCAGAAACGTCATGAAGAACAGGATGATCTTCGGGTTGAGTAAATTGACGCCGAGTCCGGCGGCCCAGCTGCGGAACAGCGAAATCTGCGGGCCATTCTTCTTCTGCGGTGAAAACGCCGAGCCCTTGGTCATCGCCTGCCAGGCCAGGAACACCAGATAGACGGCGCCGAAGATTTTCAGCACCAGGAAGGCCATCGGCGAGGCGACGATCAGCGCCGAGATGCCGACCGCCACCAAAGTTGTATGGATCAGCGTGCCGAACAGAGCACCCGCCAGCGAGGCAAAGCCGGCGGCGCGGCCCTGGCTCAGTGTTCGCGAGACGAACAGCGTCATATCCGGCCCCGGCGTGATCGCCAGGATCATGGTGGCGATGGCGAACTGGATCAGTGTTGTGGTGTCGGGAATGAAGGACATCGGTGGCCCCTGGCGAATGATCGTCGGTCTATAACGCAGCCTCCCCGCTCACGCCAGCAACTGACTGGCGTGGCATCTGGTCCAGCGGCTGCGGCGGCCGGCGCCCGTTCATCCCTTGCGCTGGCCGGAAATGCCGTGATACCTCGCCCGCGAAACTCACGCGCGGAACCGCCAAAATGTCCCCAGCAATGCCCAAGACAAAAGACGTCAAGAAGGTCGTGCTCGCCTATTCCGGCGGTCTCGACACCTCCATTATCCTGAAATGGCTGCAGACCGAGCTCGGCGCCGAAGTCGTCACCTTCACCGCCGATCTCGGCCAGGGTGGCGAGTTGGAGCCGGCGCGCAAGAAGGCCGAGATGATGGGCATCAAGGATATCCGCGTCGTCGATGTCCGCGAGGAATTCGTCGCCGACTTCGTCTTCCCGATGTTTCGCGCCAATGCCGTCTATGAAGGCACCTACCTGCTCGGCACCTCGATCGCCCGGCCGCTGATCTCCAAACACCTGGTCGAGATCGCCCAGGAGGTCGGCGCCGATGCTATTGCGCATGGCGCCACCGGCAAGGGCAACGACCAGGTGCGTTTCGAGCTGTCGGCCTATGCGCTGAATCCCGACATCAAGGTCATCGCGCCGTGGCGCGACTGGTCGTTCAAGTCGCGCACCGACCTGATCAACTTCGCCGAGCAGCACCAGATCCCGGTGGCCAAGGACAAGCGGGGGGAGGCGCCGTTCTCGGTCGACGCCAACCTTCTGCACTCCTCTTCCGAGGGCAAGGTGCTGGAAGACCCGTGGAGCGAGCCGCCGGAATTCGTCCATCAGCGCACCGTCTCGCCGATGGAGGCGCCGGACAAGGTCACCGAGATCGAGATCGAATTTTTGAAGGGCGATCCGATTGCACTGAACGGCAAGAAGCTGTCGCCGGCCGCCATGCTGATGGCGCTTAACGATCTTGGCCGCGACAATGGCATCGGCCGGTTAGACCTGGTCGAGAACCGCTTCGTCGGCATGAAATCGCGCGGCGTCTACGAGACCCCCGGCGGCACCATCCTGATCGTCGCCCACCGCGCCATCGAATCGATCACGCTCGACCGCGGCGCCGGCCACCTCAAGGACGAGTTCATGCCGCGCTACGCCGAGCTGATCTACAACGGCTTCTGGTTCTCGCCCGAGCGGCTGATGCTCCAGGCGATGATCGACAAGAGCCAGGAAGACGTCGAAGGCACGGTGCGCCTGAAACTCTACAAGGGCAATGTCATGGTCACCGGCCGCAAATCCAAGAAGACGCTCTATTCCGACGCGCTGGTCACCTTCGAGGATGACCGCGGCGCCTACGACCAGAAGGACGCCGCCGGCTTCATCCGCCTCAATGCGCTGCGGCTGAGGACGCTGGCGGCAAGGAGCCGCAAGGGTGAACCAAACTAGTGTTCCAGGAAAACCCGGCGGTCACACAGGGTTTTTATTTGATACCTCTAATATAAGAGGCCAAGCTGGCTGACATGGTTTCCGTTTGACCTTTTAAAAGCCTCATCTAAATTCCTTCGCGGGACGAGGGATTCCGATCGTGAAAAACGCCATTTTTCTCCTGCTTGCGGCGGCCATCGTCTTTACCGGGTGCCAGTCCTCGCAGGCGGCCGCAAAACGCGAGCAGGACGGGTGCATCTCCGCCGTCCATCTATGGAGCATCACGTTCAAGCACGAAATCGCCTCTTTCATGGGCGTCTCGCAGGAGCGCATGCCGGCCCTGTTCTGCCAGCGCATCACCGAAGGTGTACGCAGCGGGCGGATCAGCTACTCCGATTTGAACAGAGTGCAGCTAGACCTGCCGACCGAGATATGGCTGGTCATCAAGGGCAAGTCAAAGGCGACTGCCAGGGCCGCGCCGGTGCTGCGCAACTCCAAATTCCGGAGCTGCAAAGGTACTGAAGGCGCCTTCGAGGTTCCTATTTCCCAGAAGTGCCCGTTGAGCGGCTACGCACATTATTGAGAGCCCAGGCGCTCAGCCGGCATTTGCGCCAACGATCGAGCAATTCGAGAAAGAGCATGCCCGACTTCGTCCGTAACTGCGTAAAAACAAAGAAATAGAGCGGCGGCAAAGAACTCAGTGCTTTTCCTGCTTGATCTTTTCGGGCCCTTATCTAGCCTCCTCACAATCGATGGGGGCAGCTGACAATGAAGCCGTGGTTTGTGGCCTGCCTGCAATGGTCGTCATGCTGGCCGGTTGCCAGACTGGGCAGGAGCAAGTGAGACAGGATCCCGAGGCGGCATTCGATCGCTGCGTCAGCAAGGTGGCCATATCGAATATATCGGCCAAACACGAGATCGCCGCTTTTATGGGCGTTTCCCTGGAGCGCATGCCGCCACTGCTGTGCCGCCGCCTTGTCGATGCCATGAAGACCGGCCGGCTGACCTTCTCCGACATAAACCGCCTCCAGTTCGACCAGTCCACGGACATCTGGAAGGTCATAAAAGGCGGGTAGCCGCTCGGCTGCTGAACGGTTTGAACGCCAAAAGCTCCAGTCCTTGCAGAAAAGCCCGGCGCATGGCCGGGCTTTCCGTTCTTCGATCTGGATATTTCTATCAGCCGCCGTCGATCGCGTCGGCGATCTGGGCGATGGCCTGCTGGTAGACGCTGGCGGAATTCCAGCCGGCGATGGCCCCCATATTCGCACTCGCGCTCGCACCCGCCCGCCAGCCATGAGCCTTGAGAAAGTTGGCCGTCGAAGCCAAGGCCGTCGCCTTGTCGCGCAGATTTCCGTTGCCGACGCCATACTTCAGGACATTGCCGGGCAGGAACTGCGTATGGCCGATCTCGCCATGCGCAGCGCCGACCGACGAGGCGCTCAGCGCGCCGCGATCGACCAGCTTCAGCGCCGCAATGGCATGCGGGTAAAAGAAGCCCGGGCGACGGCAATCATAGGCAAGCGTCAGAATGGCGGAGACCGTGTTCTGGTTGCCCAGGGAGGCTCCGAAGCCGGTTTCCATGCCCCAGATGGCCAGCAACACGCCCGGCGACACCCCGTAATTGCTCTCGATCCTGTCGAACATCGCTGCATTCGACTTCTTCAGCGCACGGCCCCTGGAAATGATCGCAGCTCCGCCACGACGCTTCATGAAGGCGTCCACCGAACCGCTGAACGCCTTGTGGATGGCGCGGTCGACGGAGATTGTCTTTGTCGCGTAGCTGGCACCGGCCAGAGCAGCCAGACCCTTCCCGCCGACACCTTCGGACCTGGCCTGCGCGGCAAAGTCCTGCTTCCACGCCTCGAAGCCCGCGCCGGTCTTGCCGCAGCTGGCCGCCGCCTGCGCGCCCGTCGCCAGCGCAAGTACCGCGACCACCGCGGCAGCAATAATCTTTCCCTTGGCAAGCAATGCCATGCTTTTTCTCCTGATTGCCTGAATCACGTCCCGGTTGCGAACTTGCCAGCGAAACACGCCATTGTCACCGTACCCCCGGCGCTACCCTGGCCAATGCAGCGGAATTTGCTTACGATCAAGTGCTTATTGTGGCCGAAACGCCCGGTGCCGGGCAGGCGAATTCGCTGCTCGGGTAAAAAGAGGTGACGGGGGCATGGAACGGCGGCCCGTGGCGGGCGTTTGGGCGAGGCGCCGCTCCGCACCATATTCCTCCTCTGACGCCATACGCCAACGCCTGACGCATCGAGATCGACATGAAACTGTTCGACTGCCCGCATTGCGGCCACCGCCTCTACTTCGAGAATGCGCAGTGCCTGAATTGCGGGAGTCTCGTGCTTTACGATCCCGAGCATGCGCGCTTTGCCTTGTCTGACGTCGACGGCATCTTCCACTGCACCAATGCGGATGAATGCGCCTGCAACTGGATGGCCGAACCGGGTCATACCTACTGCCGCGCCTGCGTGCTGAACCAGCTGATCCCCGACCTCTCCGTCGACGGCAACCGCCGCCGCTGGATTCGCGTCGAGGCGGCCAAGAAGCGCGCCGTCTATTCGCTGCTCGCCTTCGGCCTTCCGGTCGTGCCCAAGCACAAGCACGGCGACGAAATCGGCCTCGCCTTCGACTTCATTGCCGATCCGATCGGCGGCGGTCCCGGCGGCGAACGCATCCTTACCGGCCACGACAACGGCCTGATCACGCTCAACGTCGCCGAGGCGGACTCGGCCGAGCGCGAGCGGCGTCGCGTCGAGATGGGCGAAAATTACCGCACGCTGCTCGGTCATTTCCGTCATGAGCTTGGCCATTACTACTGGGACCGGCTGATCCGCGACGAGCCGCAACGGCTCGATGCCTTCCGGGCGCTGTTCGGCGACGAACGCCCCGACTACGAGCAGGCGCTGAAGGCCTATTACGCCAATGGCGCTGCGCCCGACTGGCAGCAGAACCACATCTCCGCCTATGCGACGTCGCATCCATGGGAAGACTGGGCCGAGACCTGGGCGCACCATCTCCACATCACCGACACGCTGGAGATGGTGCACGCGCTGAATTTTCCACTCGGCCAGCTTGAGACGATGGAGACCAATGTGCTGCCGCAAGGCGACACCGGCGGCCGGTTGCAGGCGGCGCCCGCGGAACCTGACGCCGTGCCCGAGCCGTTCGAAAAGATTCTCGCCCGCTGGCTGGTACTCTCGGAAGCCTCCAACTCGATCAACCGCTGCATGGGCCTGCCCGACCTTTATCCCTTCGTCATTTCGGACGTGACGGCGCAGAAACTCAGCTTCGTGCATGAGCTTTTGACCGGTTTGCCGAAAGAAACCGGAACAAATCGTGAGCTGGCGTCGGTATTTTAGCCGGAACGCATGCGTTCTGGTTTCGTTTGGTGTCGCGAGGGACCATGAAAGGGAGAGAAACCATGAGACGCATATTGTTTCCGGCCGTCGCCGGGGCGCTTGTCGCGATGTCGGGTGCGGCACTCGCCGATACCGCCGTCTCGGCCGTCACCGATCTTAATGTGCGCGCCGGCCCCGGCCCGCAATATCCTGTGATCGGCGTGCTCGCCGCCGGCCAGTCGGCGACGCTCAATGGCTGCATCGAAAACAGCAAATGGTGCACCATTGCCGAAGCCGGAGGCCAGGGCTGGGTCTATTCCGACTATGTCACGGCCGATTTCGGCGGCAACCGGGTCGTTCTGACACGCCGCCCCGCCAACGCCGCCATCACCGTGGTTACACCGCCGCAGGATGATTATCCCGATACCTATACCGGTGCGATTCTGTCCGACGACGGCCCCGTCGACGCCATCGACAGGCCACCGGCGGAAGTCGGCACCTATGTCAGCACGCACCGGCTCGATCCTGTCTATCTCGAGGGCGAGGTGGTGACCGGTGCCACCTTGCCCGACACGGTCGAACTGCGCGAAATCCCCGACTACCGCTACCGCTACGTCTATGTGAATGGCCAGCAGGCGCTGGTCGACCCGCAGACACGGCGCATCATGTACGTCGTGCGCTGATTTTGCCTTGAAAGAATGACAAGTGAACTCGTGCCGCCCTCCTGCGGAGGCTGAGGGCGGCAAAAGGGTCGCTGAACAGCAGCAATTGCGCGAGAGCCGACGATCCCCTAGATCATGCGACCCGATGCGTTCGGCAGAGGAACTCGCGTGATATCAGATCCAGCCGCCTTCGAGCGCTATAGCAACACGGCCACCGAAAAGACGAACCTGCCGCGGCTGATAATTGGAACGGCGGTCGTCGTCCTGTTCTGGGTGGCGATCACCCTGGTTGTGGTGCTTGGCGGCACCTATGTCGCGATCGTCTGGCATGTATTGCCGGACGACCCGCGCGGGCCGCTTCAGGGCTTTCTGGCCTCGCCCATCGGCATACTCACCGCACTCACCTCGTTTACCGGCATCTGGCTCGGCCTCTGGCTTGCCATGCGTTTCGTCCATGGCGAGCCGCTCTCGGCGCTTTTCGGCGCCAGTCGCCGCGTGTCCTTGTCGGGCTTCCTCAAGGGCCTGGTCGCGGTGCTGATCACATCGGCGCTTTCCGAAATCCTGCTCTACTGGCTACAGCCCGAAATCGCCCGCGGCACGATCAACCTGTCGACCTGGCTGCTGTTCCTGCTCCCGATCGTGGCGCTGACCCTGCTGCAGACCTCGTCCGAGGAGATGCTGTTTCGCGGCTATCTGCTGCGCGGCCTGGCCAGGCGCTTCGAGAGCCCTTACGTGTGGGCGCTATTGCCCGCTTTGCTGTTCACCTTCTTGCATTGGAGCCCGGGCTCGACCCCCGCCATCAACGCCTGCGTGCTGGCCTCGATCGCCGCCTTCGCCTTGCTGTTGACGCTGGTGGTTTATGTCACCGGCAATCTCGGCGCCGCCTTCGGCGCCCATCTCGGCAACAATCTCACCGGCTTCCTGCTGATCTCGCATCAGGAGAACTACAATTCCTTCGCCCTGTTCAACGCCAAGCCGCTGGAAGGTCCGGACTGGACGACGACGGATGCCGTCATCATCGCCGCCATCGGTATCGTCTGCACCTTGCTGACGATCCTGCTGCTTCTGCACCCGCGCTCGCCGCTGAAGGTTACGGCCGACCCTCGGGATGCAGGGTGAACTAAACAGGGACCGATCCAGAGACCGGGAAGCCGCCCTTGTCTTGACTCTTCGGCCGATTTCCTGTCTACAGCCCCGAAATCCGCGACGAGTATCCCTCCGAGCAAGCCGACCAGGACGCCAAAACCTTTTGAGGTGGGTGCTGTAAACAGATCCTGGAGGCCAACACCCGGCAGCGCTGAGCGCCCCCGGGTGCTTTTTGGTTTTGAGCTTTGCTTGGATGAGCGGCGCGAACGCACTACCTCTCGGGCACCATCGGGGTGCCTGAGAAAAAGGAAACGGAATGTTTGAATCGCTGCAGGAGCGCACAAGAGGCGTGGAGGGCCATCGGCCCGACAGGGATCACCATGAATCCAAGGCGCTCTCGCGCGGCGGGTTGACCAATGTTTGAATCACTTCAGGAGCGCCTTGGCTCCATCCTGAACGGCCTGACAGGCCGCGGCGCGCTATCGGAGGCTGATGTCTCGGCGGCGTTGCGCGAGGTGCGCCGTGCGCTGCTCGAAGCCGACGTTGCGCTGGAAGTGGTGCGTTCCTTCACCGACAAGGTGCGCGAGAAGGCCGTCGGCGCCGCCGTCGTCAAGTCGATCAAGCCTGGACAGATGGTCGTCAAGATCGTCCATGACGAGTTGGTCGACATGCTCGGCGCCGAGGGCGTCGCCATCGACCTCAATGCGCCGGCGCCGGTCGTCATCATGATGGTCGGCCTGCAGGGCTCCGGCAAGACGACGACCTCCGCCAAGATCGCCAAGCGCCTGACCGAGCGCCAGAACAAGAAGGTTCTGATGGCCTCGCTCGACACGCGGCGGCCCGCGGCGCAAGAGCAGCTGCGCCAGCTCGGCGAGCAGGTCAAAGTCGCGACCCTGCCTGTCATTGCGGGCCAGAACCCGGTCGACATCGCCAGGCGCGCCGTCCAGGCAGCCAAGCTCGGCGGTCATGACGTCGTCATCCTAGACACCGCCGGCCGCACCCATATCGATGAGCCGCTGATGGTGGAGATGGCCGACATCAAGAAGATGTCGAGCCCGCACGAAATCCTGCTGGTCGCGGATTCGCTGACCGGCCAGGACGCCGTCAACCTTGCCAAAAGCTTCGACGAGCGCGTCGGCATCACCGGCCTGGTGCTGACCCGCATGGACGGCGATGGCCGTGGCGGTGCCGCGCTTTCGATGCGCGCCGTCACCGGCAAGCCGATCAAGCTGATCGGCACCGGCGAAAAGATGGACGGGCTGGAGGAATTCCACCCCAAGCGTATTGCAGACCGCATCCTCGGCATGGGCGACATCGTCTCGCTGGTCGAAAAGGCCGCCGAAAACATCGACGCCGAGCAGGCGGCGGCGATGGCCAAGAAGATGCAGTCGGGCAAGTTCGACCTGAACGACCTTGCCGGCCAGCTTCAGCAGATGTCGAAAATGGGCGGCATGGGCGGCATCATGGGCATGATGCCCGGCATGGGCAAAATGAAGGACCAGATGGCGGCCGCCGGCCTCGACGACAAGATGTTCGGCCGCCAACTCGCCATCATCTCGTCGATGACCAAGGCCGAGCGCGCCAATCCGGACATGCTGAAACATTCGCGCAAGAAGCGCATCGCCGCCGGCTCAGGCACGGATGCGGCCGAGATCAACAAGCTCTTGAAAATGCATCGCGGCATGGCCGACATGATGAAGGCGATGGGCGGCAAGGGCAAAGGCGGCGGCCTGATGCGCGGCATGATGGGCGGCCTTGCCTCCAAGATGGGCCTCGGCGGCATGATGCCGGGTGGCCCCGGCGGCATGATGGGTGGCGGCATGCCCGACCTCTCCAAGATGGATCCCAAGCAGCTCGAAGCCTTGCAGAAGCAGATGCCCGGCCTTGGCGGCATGAAGGGCCCGCCCACCCCGAGCGGCGGTGGCCTGCCCGGTCTGCCCGGCGGCATGAAGCTTCCCGGCCTTGGCGGCGGTGGTCTGCCCGGCCTCGGAAAGAAGAAGTGAGGACGCTATGAACGAAGAAAAAGACATGGCCGACGCACGCACCATCCTGGCCGGCTATCGCGCCTCGATCGACAACATCGACGCCGCCCTCATTCATATGCTGGCCGAGCGCTTCCGCTGCACCAAGGCGGTCGGCGTGCTCAAGGCCGAGCATGGCCTGCCGCCCGCCGACCCGGCGCGCGAGCAGGAGCAGATCACCCGCCTTCGCCAGCTGGCGAAGGACGCTCATCTCGACCCCGATTTCGCGGAAAAATTCCTCAACTTCGTCGTCCGCGAAGTGATCCGCCATCACGAGCAGATCGCCGCGTCCAACGGCGCAAGCAAAACCGGCTAACAAAGTGCATGTCGCCCAAAAGTGCGCAGCGGTTTTGGGACAACGACCTGCACCAGACAAAGCCATTAACCCAACACTGAAATCAGAAATTTAGGAGAAATGAAATGCCCTTGAAGATCAGACTGGCCCGTGCGGGCTCGAAGAAGCGCCCTTACTACCACGTCGTCATTGCTGACGCCCGTTCGCCGCGCGACGGCCGGTTCATCGAGTCGATCGGCTCGTGGAACCCGCTGCTGCCCAAGGACGGCGAGCGCGTCAAGGTCGACGCCGACCGCGTCAAGCATTGGCTGTCGCACGGCGCTCAGCCGACCGACCGCGTGCTGCGCTTCCTCGATGAGGCCGGCCTCCTCAAGCGCGAAGCCCGCTCCAACCCGAAGAAGGCCGAGCCCGGCAAGAAGGCGCAGGAACGCGCCTCTCTGCTGAAGAAGGCCCAGGAAGACGCTGCCGCCGCCGTTGCCGCCGCTGCTGCAGCCCCGGCCGAAGCGGAAGCCGCCACCGCCGAATAAGCATCGCGTCATCGCATCGACAAAACGGCGGGCCTGTGCCCGCCGTTTTGCTAATGTGCGGCGATGTCATATGCGTTCGAACGAAAGATGACTGAGCGGACCGTCACGGAAGAGACCCTTTTCGGCGGCGTAGCCGGAACGCTGTTGCGATGCGCCGGCGCCACGACAGGCGTCGTCGTGCTCAGCGGATCGAGCGGCCGCATCGACGTCACCCGGGCCCGGCTCTTTGCCAAGGAAGGAGCATCCGCTCTCGCGCTGCAATGGTTTGGCGGCGAAGGTCAGGTGCCCGGCATTTGCGAGATCCCGCTCGAAACGTTTTTCGCGGCGACCGACTATCTTGTCCAGATGGGATGCCGGCGCATCGTCTATGTCGGGACCTCGAAAGGCGCCGAGGCCTCCCTGCTTGCGGCGGCTCACGATCCACGCATCGGCCTCGTGGTTGCGATCAGCCCGACATCGGTGGTCTGGGGCAATATCGGGCCGGGCCGCGACGGCGTCAGCTGGCCGGAACGATCGTCGTGGACGCTCGAGGGGATTCCTTTGCCGTTTGTCCCAAGCAATCCCGCTTGGAACGCTGAGTATGTCGATGGTCTGGTGTCCTACCGGGGGCTCTTCCTACGTGCCTTGCAAACCTTCAAGGACGCAGCGGCCAAGGCTGCCATTCCCGTCGAAGCTATTTCAGCCGACATTGTTCTGGTTGCGGGCGGCGACGACGCGCTATGGCCATCGCTGGATTTTGCCCAGTCGATCGTTCGGCGTCGCCAGGACACCGCAATGACCACCTGCCTCGTCTCAGTGCCCGACGCCGGCCACCGCATTCTGCTGCCGGGCGAAATCACGCCGCGCTCGAGGCTGCATGCCCATGGCGGCAATGACGACGCCGACACGCGCCTGGGCCGCCTGGCTTGGGAGCATATCCGGGGATTGCTGTAGCGCAGGCAGCCAATGGTCCAGCTGCCTTGGGCAACAGCGAAACCGGCGATCTATAGCCGCCGGTTTCCGATGTTGGACCTGGCTGTGTTCAATAACCGTCGGGGCAGCTGGCGATATAGGTGCGCCCGTTCCGGCCGCGGTAGCGACATTGACCGCTTTCGCTGGCACGGCCGATCAGCGCGCCGGCCACGGCGCCGACGGCGCCGCCGACGACGGCCCCCTGAACCGGATCATTTGCCACAGCTGCGCCAACCGCCGCGCCGCCGAGGCCGCCGACCGCGGCACCCTTTTCGGTTTGCGAGCACGCGCCCAGCGCGGTCGCCAGTACCAGAATGATCATCGCTCTTTTCATTATCGTTCCTCTCTCACGCGGATCGCCGTCCTCGCCGCCACGGCTCTAACTCCCAGACGGCTGATTTGATCCCGATGACGTGAGAGATCGCGGTGTCCGCGCCGGTCACATTCGTGCCGACCGCCGCCGAGCTTGTTGAAAATCCAGGCTTTTCTACTTTTCGGCTGCCTTTTTCAGATTGGCGAGGCCAGCCTCGAAATCCTTGCCGATCAGCGTATCGAAACTCATGAACAGGCCCATCAGCTTGGCAATGAAGGGCCGGTTGCCGCGCATTGCCCAGGTGACAGCGGTGGTGTCGCCCGAGGGCTTCAGGGTGAAGTCGACGCTGTTGCTGGCCCGGAACGGCTTCTCGAAGTCGAGCTTCAGCGACACCAGCGAGGATGGCACGGAATTGACGATCTCCATGCGTCCCTTGCCGGCCTTGGCATTGCCTTCCCAGGCGTAGGCGGCGCCCTTGCCGGCATCAGCGCCCGACAGCGTGCGCTTCATCAGCGGGTCGAGCTTTTCGTAGGGTGACCATTCCGGCCACTGCTTGAAATTGTTGATCAGCGGAAAGATCGCTTCCGGCGCGGCCTTGATGCTGGCGGTGCGGGCGGTGACGAAATCATTCGACCTCGTCGCCGCATAGATGAGCACGGCGGCGATGATGACGACCAGGAGGATGAGAATGGTGCTGAGCATGTTTTTCTCCTCGCTTAACGGCTGAACGGGATCAGGGCGCGCACGCTTGGGTCGCGCAGATAGAGACCGCCCCACAGGATGATGCCGAGATAGACGCTAAACAGCGTGTGCGAAAACAACGGGCTGCCGACGCGCATATTTGTGGCGATGGCGCCGCCGAGATAGCCGGTGAGCAGGATGGCGCCGAGCACCGAGGTGCGGGGCAGCGCATAGAGCGCGGTCGAGATCAGCCCGATAATGCCGAGCGTGCGCGCGACATTGACATCGGCCGGCCAGCCGAGCGGCACCATGGTCTGGGTGACGACATCGAGCGGCGGCAGCTTGATGACGCCGTCGAAGATCATGAACAGGATGATGAGGCCGCTGAGCACGCGGCCGGTCCACAGGGCGCCCGACGAGACGGGCATGGTTTGAGAAATACTCACGGTGTTCCCTCCTAAGCGGTTCGAGCCGTTTGCTGGCTTCGGACCAAGGACGAGCGATGGGGCGGCGATCCTACAGGGTGCGGATTCTTTTTGGGTAGCAGCAAGCAAAAGCCGCTGCGTGGCGATCCTTCACACCCCCCTCTGGCCCGCCGGCCATCTCCCCCGCAAGGGGGGAGATTACACGCTCGACCGCTTCGGCAATGTTCCATGAATGAGCGGAGCATCGAAACCGCCGATCTCCCTCCTTGCGGGGGAGATGCCCGGCAGGGCAGAGGGGGGTGCTGTCCCTCCACCTTGACGGACTATCGACATCCACCAGTCACGGCTATTGATAGGGCTGGGCGAGAGACGAGCGAATGGCCGGCGAGACTGATCTGAAAAAGCTGCTGGCGGCGATGACGCCGGAACTGCTGCCGGACGTCTACGTGTTCGCTACGCTCACACCTGGAATCAGCCGGCAGGCAGGCCTCGATCCCGTGATGGTCTTTCGCGAGCGCGAGGGTGTGACACTGATCGTGACCGAGGACGCGGCACGGGCGGCCGGGCTGACCGCTTCGTTCCGCTGCCGCATGATCACCCTGAACGTCCACTCCTCGCTGGAAGCCGTCGGCTTCCTCGCCGCCATCACCGCCCGGCTGGCCGCCGCCGGCATGGGCGTCAATCCGGTCTCTGCTTTCTATCATGACCATCTGTTCGTGCCCGCTGAGCGGGCCGAGGAAGCGATGGAGTTATTGCGCCAACTGGCCAAGGATAACGCCGGCTGAATATCAAGCTCGACGCACGTAGAGAATATCCGGCAGGCCTTCTTCGTTGGTGGTGCCCGCGCCGAACGCCTCGGGGCGAAAGCCATGGCGCTCGTAGAAGCGACGCGCGCCGGTGTTGGCCTGGAAGCAATGCAGTTTAACGATCCGTAGCGCGGCGGTCGCTTGCACCAGCAGCCGGCTGCCTATGCCTTGCCCCGTCCAGGCGGGGTCGAGATAGAGCTGTTCCACCCAATCGCCGCTCAGGGCAATGAAGCCGACAATGCCGGTGCCGGCCTCGGCGACCGTCACCTGCTGCCGGGACAGCACGATCTCGCGGATGAAGGCAAGATCCTCATCCGGCGTATGGATGACCGGCATCCAGGAGAACGAGCCAAGTGCGGCCCGCATGACAATGGCGATGGTCGCGGCATCCAAAGCCGTGGCGGGTCGCAGCACGATTTTGGTGGGATCGTTCAAAGGCGTTTCTCAACAGAGGTCAGCGCTGCCCTCATCCCCCTGCCGGGACCTTCTCCCCGTGAACGGGAGAAGGAAGGCTTCGGCCGAAGGCCGAGCCCGCGACTGCGGGCCGCCGGCTTTCCGGCGCCCCCGCGGAGGGCCCGCCGCGGCAGCGGAGATACGGCCCGTGAGCGAATAAACTATGCCGCCTTCTTCTTCGGCTGGATCAGGCCGCGCTCGACCAGAAGCTCGGCGATCTGCACCGCGTTGAGCGCCGCGCCCTTGCGCAGATTGTCGGAGACGATCCACATCGACAGGCCGTTGTCGATGGTCGAATCCTCGCGGATGCGCGAGATGAAGGTGGCGTCCTCGCCGGCCGATTCCAGCGGCGTGATGTAGCCGCCATCCTCGCGCTTGTCCAAGACCTGGCAGCCCGGCGCTTCGCGCAGGATATCGCGCGCCTCGTCGGCGGTGATCGGCTTTTCGAACTCGATGTTGACGGCTTCGGAATGGCCGATGAACACCGGCACGCGCACACAGGTCGCCGTCAGCTTGATCTTGGGGTCGAGCATCTTCTTGGTCTCGGCGACCATCTTCCACTCTTCCTTGGTCGAGCCGTCGTCGAGGAAGACGTCGATATGCGGAATGACGTTGAAGGCGATGCGCTTGGTGAACTTCTTGACCTCGACGCCATCGGCGACGAACACCGCGCGGGTCTGTGTAAAGAGTTCGTCCATGCCTTCCTTGCCGGCGCCGGATACCGATTGATAGGTGGCGACGACGACGCGCTTGATGGTGGCGACATCGTGCAGCGGCTTCAGCGCCACGACCAGCTGCGCCGTCGAGCAGTTCGGATTGGCGATGATGTTCTTGCGGGTGAACAGCGAGATCGCATCCGGGTTCACTTCCGGCACGATCAGCGGCACGTCCTGATCATAGCGGAAGGCCGACGAGTTATCGATGACGACGCAGCCCTGCTTGCCGATCTTCGGCGACCACTCCTTCGAGACGTTGCCGCCGGCCGACATGATGCAGATGTCGGTGTCGGAAAAATCATACTGGTCGAGCGTCTTGACCTTCAGCGAACGGTCGCCGAACGACACTTCGGTGCCCTGGCTGCGCCGCGAGGCCAGCGCCACGACTTCGCTTACCGGAAAGCCGCGCTCTTCCAGTATGTTGAGCATTTCGCGACCCACATTGCCCGTGGCGCCGACTACCGCAACCTTGAAACTCATCAGAAATCTCCTGTCCCTCTCCGCTTGGTTTTTGGAGAAAACCCGCCGGCCAATGCGGGTCCGTCCCCCGGGCCGGACCCGGGAGAGGGTGGTTAGGCCAAGGGAATCACACCGTGGTGGTGGTTTTTTTGGCCATGGTTTTGCTGGAACGGTAAGACGCGCCGACGCGCCCGGCCCCATGATTGTGGCCGGGGAAGTCGAAGGCAAGAAGAGCCATCAGAAGGCCGCGCATCGAAAATGATCCCGTTCGATGCCGGCTTTTACGCGGTTTGCGTCAGGAGTCAATTGCGGCCAGGCACACGCCTGCCCTGTACAATAGCGGCCGCAAGAAGTACGAACGCCCAAATAGTGTTTGGCTGGCGTGCGTCAGCCCCGGCATGTGCTCCATGATGAGCCCAGACCCTGAATTCCGAAAGAGTGAGATGTCCAATTTCGAAGCTATTGTTCCTGCGCTGGCAGAAGCGCTGGAAAAACGCGGCTATACCGAGCTGACGCCAGTGCAGAAGGCCGTGCTGGAGCTCGGCGAGTCCGACGCTCTGGTGTCGGCGCAGACCGGCTCAGGCAAGACCGTCGCCTTCGGCCTCGCTTTGGCGCCGACCCTTCTTGGAAGCGCCGAGCGTTTTGACCAGGCTGGCGCACCGCTGGCGCTGGCCGTGGCGCCGACGCGCGAGCTCGCTCTGCAGGTGATGCGCGAATTGCAATGGCTCTACGCGCCGACCGGCGCCACCGTCGCGTCCTGCGTCGGCGGCATGGACATGCGCTCCGAACGGCGCGTGCTGGAGCGCGGCGCCCACATCGTCGTCGGCACGCCCGGCCGCCTGCGCGACCACATCACCCGCAACTCCCTCGACATGTCGGCGCTGAAAGCCGTGGTGCTGGACGAGGCCGACGAGATGCTCGACCTCGGCTTTCGCGAGGACCTCGAATTCATCCTCGATGCCGCACCGGCTCAGCGCCGCACGCTGATGTTTTCGGCCACCGTGCCGCGCTCGATCGCCACGCTGGCGCAAGGCTATCAGCGCGACGCCGTACGCATCTCGGCCGGCGGCGAGGAAAAGCAGCATCTCGATATCGAATACCGGGCGCTGAATGTCGCCTATCCCGACCGCGAGAACGCCATCATCAACGTGCTGCGCTTTTACGAGGCGAAGAACGCGCTGGTGTTCTGCAACACCCGCGCCGCCGTCAATCATCTGACGGCACGCTTCAACAACCGCAATTTTTCCGTCGTCGCACTGTCGGGCGAGCTCAGCCAGAACGAACGCACCCACGCGCTGCAGGCGATGCGGGACGGCCGCGCCAAAGTCTGCATTGCCACGGACGTCGCAGCGCGCGGCATCGACCTGCCCAATCTCGAACTGGTCATCCACGCCGATCTGCCGACCAATCCCGAAACGCTGCTGCACCGCAGCGGCCGAACCGGCCGAGCCGGACGCAAGGGCGTCAGCGCGCTGATCGTGCCCAACGGCGCCCGCAAGCGCACCGAACGGCTGCTGCAGAATGCCGGGCTGAAGGCGACATGGGCGAGCCCGCCCTCCGCCGACGAAGTCATCAAGCGCGACGACGAGCGCATCCTTGCCGATCCAGCCTTCGAAGAGCCGATTGCCGAGGACGAGCGCGGCTTCATCGACGCGCTTCTGGCCAGGCATGGCGCCGAACAGGTGGCCGCCGCCTTCGTGCGCCAATGCCGCGCCAGCCGCTCGGCGCCCGAGGAACTGACGGAGGTCGCGGCCTTCACGCCGTCGCGAGACAGACCGGCGGGCGAAAAATTCGAACGCCGCGACGAAGCGCCCAGCCGCCGCGACGATTTCGGCGACAGCGTCTGGTTCTCGCTGTCGATCGGGCGCAAGCAGAATGCCGAGCCGCGCTGGCTGATCCCGATGCTGTGCCGCACCGGCAACATCTCCAAGCGCGAGATCGGCTCCATCAAGATGCAGCAGGATGAGACCTACGTGCAGATCGCGGCCGACTGGGCCGATCGCTTCCTCGCCGCCGTCGGCCCCGACAAGAAATTGCAGGGCAACATTGCGGTGAAACGCCTGGACGGCACGCCCGACCTGTCGCGGGCCGGCTACCAGGCGCCGAAGCCCGACAAGAAGCCGCATCGCGGCAAGCGCCCGTTCGAGGCGCCGCAAAGCGCACACAAGCCGAAATTCGAGAAGCGGGAACGGCCCGCCGGCGATGCAAAGCCTTGGGCCGGGAAACCGAAATTCGACAAGGCTGGACCGCCGAAGAACAAGAAACCGAAGAAGCGGCCGGTTTGAGGCTCTTATCGGCCAATTACAGATGTAGGCGCTGCCCCTCATTGCCCTGCCGGGCGTTTCTCCCCGTATAGTGACGGGGAGAAAGGGCTGACCGCAGCCTTGGCGCTCTTCTTGCAACGTTGGCGATTGGCGGAATCGTCGATAACAGCGACCCCTCTCCCCGCCACTATACGGGAGAGGATGCCGGCAGGCAGGTGAGGGGCAGCGCCAACGCACCGGAAAATGAAGCAACTCATGCCTGAACCGTTTACCCTCCATTTCGTCCAACCCCTTGCAGTCCGCCGCAACTTTGAACAGTCTGTGCCTACACGGGGGCAAGGCTAAATGCGCGGCGAAGTTCTTCACTATGACGAGGCCCAGGGTTTCGGCTTCATCACCGGGGCGGACGGCAACCGCTACACCTTCGCGCGCGAGGATCTGCGCCGTGATACCGTGATCGCGAACGGCGCCGTGGTCGAGTTTCTGCCGGCAAGCGGTCAGGCGCGCGACGTTTTTTCAATCCGCGCCCAGCCCGCCAGTCCCGCCACCGCTGCGCCAGCGGCAAGCGTCGCGCCGCCCAAGGCGGCTGCCGCTTCAGCCGCGCCACAGCATTTCGGCCGCCTGGCGGAAGACGGCGCGGTTCGCGATAGCGGACTGCCGGGTTATTTCTGGCGAGGCGTGACGCGCAACTACATCAACTTCGCCGAACGCGCCCGCCGCAAGGAATTCTGGGGCTACTGCCTGTTCTGGACCGTCAGCTTCATCCTGGTCGGAATTGCCGGCGCCCTCGCCGACCAGGCCGTCGGCAATTTCGATGCCGGCAACTGGCCGATTGTGATGATCGGCGTCTGGGGGCTGTTTTGGCTAGCGACGTTCCTGCCCTGGGTCGGGCTCGTCGTGCGCCGCTTGCACGACATCGGCCTGACCGGCTGGCTGGCAATACCTTACTTCGCAATCACCTTCATGTTCGCTCCGGCTACGCTGATCCTCGCGCTGATACTCGGATTGATCCCGACCCAGGCCCACGAAAACCAGTGGGGGCCGGTGCCTGGAGGAGGCGGAGCCTAGACCGCACCAGAAATGAGCTGCCGGCTGTTTGCGGACAGCCGTGCTTTAACAATGGCTTAGGTCGCAGCCAGGAAGGCAGCTGCTGTTTTGACCGGACGAACGAAATATTTCTCTTGCCATTTTGTCTGCGCACAGATAATCTGTGCACTCCTTAAATCGACGATCGAAAACGGATGATGGAGCCAAGACAAATGTGGACCAACGAGTACACCGCAATTTCCCCCCTTTCGGCGCAGGCCATCTGGAACGCGCTCAAGGCGCTGCACGAAGGCCGCCTCACCTACGAAGGGTCCGATACCTTCGTGCTGCACGGCCCGTTCGCCAAGGGCACCCGCCTCTCTGTAACGCCCGTCGGGCAGGACACCTTCGAATCGACGATCGTCGATCTTGTCGACACTGTGACGTATGCCGACGAGACCTCGTTCGGCGACACGAAACTGCTGTTCAGGCATACGCTGACGCCGGTCGAGGGTGGCACTCAAGTGACGCATCGCCTCGAGATTTCCGGCCCATCGGCCGCCGAGGTCGGACCAGAGCTCGGGCCGCAGATCAGCGGCGATTTCGACACTTCGATGGCCAAACTGTTCGAGCAGGCAAGGGAGTTGGCGAACGGTGGCTGATCGGGGGGATCTGCAAACGCGCTTCAGCGGACCATCCGAGAGCCCCGGCTTGTTGCTCTGGCGAACCACCATGCGCTGGCAGCGCGTCATGACGGCGGCGCTGGCCCCGCTTGACCTTACGCATGTCCAGTTCGTGCTGCTGGCTTCGGCGATGTGGCTCGGCCGCTATGGCGAGCCGCCTAACCAGGTGCAGCTCGCCGCCCAGGCCGGCACCGAGGTGAAGATGACATCGGACGTCGTCGCCCGGCTCGAGGCAAAGGGACTGATTGTGCGGGACACCAACCCGCGGGATTCCCGCGCCAAGGTGATCCGCGTCTCCACGACGGGGACGGCCGCAGTCCAGCGCGCTATCGTCGCCGTCGAAGCCGCCGACGCTGCTTTTTTCTCAGCCGTGGATGAGGCGCAACTCGTCGGCCTGCTGAAACGGCTGGCCGGCGAGATCCGCTGAGTCGGCCGCTAAGCCAGGAACTTGGCGATGATGGCATCGCCCATTGCGACAGTGCCGACTTCGGTCATGCCCTCGGACATAATATCCTTCGTCCGCAGCCCGTCGTCGAGCACGGCGGCTATGGCGCCTTCGAGCTTGTCGGCCTCATCGACCATGCCGAAGGAGTAGCGCAGGCACATGGCAAACGACGCGATCATGGCGATCGGGTTGGCGATGCCCTGTCCCGCAATGTCGGGCGCCGAGCCATGCACCGGCTCGTACAGCGCCTTGCGCTTCTTGGTCTTCACATCGGGCGCGCCGAGCGAGGCCGACGGCAGCATGCCGATCGATCCGGTCAGCATGGCGGCGATGTCGGACAGCATGTCGCCGAACAGATTGTCGGTGACGATGACGTCGAACTGCTTTGGCCAGCGCACAAGCTGCATGCCGCCGGCATCGGCCAGCATGTGGTCGAGCTTGACGTCAGCATAGCGAGTCTTCTGGGTCTGGGTGACAACCTCGTTCCACAGCACCCCGGATTTCATGACGTTGCGCTTTTCCATCGATGTCACGTGGTTCTTGCGCGTGCGCGCCAGCTCGAAGGCGACGCCGGAAATGCGCTCGATCTCGAACGTGTCGTAGACCTGCGTGTCGATGCCGCGCTTCTGGCCGTTGCCGAGATCGATGATCTGCTTCGGCTCGCCGAAATAGACGCCGCCGGTAAGCTCGCGCACGATCAATATGTCGAGGCCCTCGACGACTTCCTGCTTCAGCGAGGACGACGCGGCCAGCGCCGGATAGCAGATGGCGGGCCGGAGATTGGCGAACAGCTCCATATCCTTGCGCAGCCGTAGCAACCCGGCCTCGGGACGCACCTCGTAAGGCACCTTGTCCCATTTCGGCCCGCCGACGGCGCCGAACAGCACGGCGTCCGCAGCCATCGCCTTTGCCATGTCGGCATCCGAAATCGCCGCGCCATGCGCGTCGTAGGCACAGCCGCCGACCAAGCCTTCATCAGTGGCAAAACCGCTGCCGAGCTTTGCGTTCATGGCCGCGATCAGCTTCTTCACCTCGGCCATCGCCTCGGGGCCGATGCCGTCGCCGGCGAGCAGGAGAAGATTTTTCGAAGCCATGGAGAACCGTCCGATGCTGTTTGGAGAAACCGCGGCCTTGCTAAACGCCAAGAGCTTGCCGCGCAAGGGGATGAAGAACGCTACGACGGCGCCCGCGTCTCAAGACCTGGGTTCCTCGCCGTGGCCAGAGGCGGGGGAGAGGAACAAATCACTTATGCGACAAAATATTCACCAACCGGCCGAACGGATCGCGCACATAAAACCGCCGTACGCCCCAGGGTTCGTCGGCCGGACCATACTCGACGGCAAAGCCGGCGGCCTTCATGCCTTGCAGCGCCGCATCGACATCGTCGACCTCGATGGAGAGGTCCGGCACCGGCGTGCCGGAGCCGCCCTGGGCCATGAAGCTGATCTGCACCTGCATCCGTTCGTCGGACCCGTAGGTGACGATCCAGCCCTGATCCATCAGCACATCGAGGCCAAGCACGTCCTGATAGAAGCGTTTCGCCGCCGCCGCGTCCTGCGTCCCGATATTGGCTACGATGCGCCGGACCGTCATGGCTTTGGCCTCTTCAAGCCGTGCGCCGCAGCGCCGTGACTTCGATCTCGATCTTCATTTCCGGCTTGTTGAGCTGGCACACGATCATCGTCGCCGCCGGCCTGATCTCGCCGAAAGCCTCGCCGAGGATGGGGAAGACGACGTCCACGATGGCCCGGTCTGTGATGTAGTAATGCGTCCGCACCACATCGGCCATGTCGAAGCCGCCATCCCTCAGCGCCTCCGCGATGGTCGCCAGGCAATTGCGCGTCTGCGCCTCCACCGTTTCCGGCATGGCCATCGTCGCATAGTCATAGCCGGTGGTTCCCGAGACGAAGCACCAGTCGCCCTGCACCACCGCGCGCGAATAGCCGGCGGTTTTTTCGAAGGGCGAACCGGTGGAGATGAGTGTGCGCATGGAGCCTCGCTGTGGTTTCGAACACTTTGCAGGAAAAGGGCCGGCCAGGCCATGGGCCAAGTCAGGTGCAAATCTTGGTCGTCGGCGGGACAGCACCCCCCTCTGGCCTGCCGGCCATCTCCCCCCTCAAGGGGGGAGATTAGCAGTTCGGACGCCTTTCTCGCTTTCCACATTTGCGATTGGCGAAAGCCAGAGTGACGTCTGATCTCCCCCCTTGAGCGGGAGATGCCCGGCAGGGCAGAGGGGGGTGTGACGGATCGCGACGGAACAAGCATGAACACCGAGTGTTCGCCGCGCTGCCGCGAACCCTAGTTCCCCGACTCCTGCGCCTTGTCCATTGCTTCCTTCACATCCGCCGGCCAGTCCGCCACCGGCGGCCACGCCTGCGGCTCGCCATTGTCGCCGCGCCGGGCGAAGTAGAGCGTGTGCTTGGCCGGGTCGACCGCCATGAAACCGTCATTGCTGCCGCATGCGTGCGGCACGCAGCCGGTGGCGTAGAAGGCGCCCGACGCCGTCTTTTCGGTGCCGCCGCCGACCAGCAGGCTGGTCGCCATGTCGGGCATGGTGTCGCCGAGCAGCGTCTGCGCCGCCTTGTAGACGGCCTCATTGTGGAAGGCGTCGATGATGTTCTGGTATTTGGCCGGATCGACGTCCTTCCAGTCCGTACCCGGCTCCGGCGCGTAGGTCAGGTCGCCCGAGATCGTCAGCCCGTCGCTGGGCGACCATTGCAGCGCTTGCTTCGTATCGCCCGGCAACAGATACGGCACGAAATAGATGGCGTTGTCGGCCACCGCCGACGGCGGCGCGCCGCATTCGTCCTGTTCGACCTTGAGGCTTTGTATCTCGCCGCCTTCCGGCTTCCAGACGATGACCTTGGCCGGGCCGCACTGGTTGCCGCCGTCGCCGACATCGACCAGCGCCACGTTGACGCCGCCGACCTTGACTGTTCTGTCGAAGAACACGTCGTAATTGCTGGCCAGTTGCTTGCCGTCATAGGCCAGCACCTTTTCGCCATCCTGCTCTGGCTCGGTAATGGTCAGTTGCCCGCCCTCGAACGGGACCGGCCCCTGGCTGTCATCGTCCGCCAGGGCCGCATTGCTCGACGCGCCCGGATCGGCGGCGGACGGATCTTCTGCCGGCACGAGGACCGTGTCGGTCTGTGCTTGCGCGCCGGCCACCGGCATCAGCATCCACGCCAGCGCGCAGGCGCCGGCANCCCGGCTTTGTGGCGGCCGGCCATGCCGTACCACTCAGGCCCAAGGACGCTCGGCAGCGTTCTTCTTCTCGAACGAGGCGATGGCGCCGGCCTTCTCCATGGTCAGGCCGATATCATCGAGACCGTTCAAGAGGCAGTGGCGCTTGAAGTCGTCGAGGTCGAAGCTGACCACGCCGCCATCGGGCCCGCGGATTTCCTTGGCCTCGAGGTCGACCGACACCGTCGCATTGGAGCCGCGCGAGGCGTCATCCATCAGCTTCTCCAGATCTTCCGGGCTGACGGTGATCGGCAAGATGCCGTTCTTGAAGCAGTTGTTGTAGAATATGTCGGCGAACGAGGTCGAGATGACGCAGCGAATGCCGAAATCGAGCAGCGCCCACGGCGCGTGCTCACGGCTCGAACCGCAGCCGAAATTGTCGCCGGCGACCAGGATCTGCGCCTTGCGGTAGGCTGGCTTGTTGAGCACGAAGTCGGGGTTTTCCGAGCCATCGTCCTTGTAGCGCATTTCGGCGAACAGGCCGCTGCCGAGCCCGGTGCGCTTGATCGTCTTGAGATAATCCTTGGGGATGATCATGTCGGTGTCGACATTGACGATCGGCATCGGTGCGGCGACGCCGGTGAGCTTGGTGAATTTTTCCATGGCTTTTGCCCGTTCTTGATCGATAATTCGTTGCGTCAGGGTTTGCTGCGCCCGGTTTACACAAAGCGGCCGGCAAATAAAAGGCAACTGTTGGTGCGCGGCCCGATCGAAAGATCGGCGCGGCACTGTCTTTAAAACCGGCTGCCGTTGGTGCACCTTACGCCCATGACCGCACAATCGAAGATTATCTATGCCCGGGAGCCTGAACTCGACGTCGCCGAATTCCGCCGCGTTCTGCTTGAATCCACGCTCGGCGAAACACGCCCCGTCGATGACGACGCCCGGCTGCAGGCGATGCTTTCGGGCGCGAACCTGGTGCTGACGGCGCGGCTCGACATCGAAGGCAGGCCGCTGATAGGCGTTATCAGGGCCATCACCGATTTTTCCTGGGTGTGCTACGTCTCAGAGCTCGCCGTATCCCAATCTGCGCAAGGCCTCGGCATCGGCAAGGGCCTGATGGACGAGACCCGCCGGCAGCTTGGGCCTTCGGTCGCCATCAGCCTGATCTCGATGCCCGACGCCGTCGGCTTCTATGAGCGTATTGGCATGACGCGAATGGCCGACGCGTTCTGGTTCTCCCGCGAGGGCTGACGAGCGTCGGGCGCAATTGCCGATCGGGTTGGGCAGTCAAGGCGGGGCAAGGTTCTCGGCAATGCGGAACGGTGTTCAGGACCCCGCGGAGCAACGCCTCCTTGTCGCCCTTGACCCGCGCTTCATCCGGTCCAAATCCGCAGCATGGGAAATCGCCGATCTCTGATAGGCACCGCCGGATGGGGAATTCCGTCTCGATACAAGGCTGACTTTCCGCAGCCCGGGTCGCATCTCGAACGTTACGCAAAATGCTTTCCGGTCGTGGAAATCGACACCTCCTTCTACAAACTGCACCGCCGCGAGACCTATGAGCGCTGGGCGCACGCCGTGCCGGAGCACTTCCGTTTCGCGGTCAAGGCACCGAAGAGCATGACCCATGAGCATCGCCTCGCCGATTGCGAGGGGCTGACAGAGGACTTTCTCGGGCAGGTCGAAGGTCTCGGCGAAAAGCTGAGCGTGCTTCTGGTGCAGCTGCCGCCAAGCCTGCCCTTCGAGCCGGAGGTCGCCGGCGGCTTCTTCAACATGTTGGGCAGGCGTAGCCTGGCAAGGCTGGCATGCGAGCCGCGCCATCCCAGCTGGTTCAGTGCCGAGGCGGAGCACTCCTTGTTGACAACCGGATCACGCGCGTGGCCGTTGACCCGGCCCCGATCCCTGAGGCGGCAGGGCCGGGTGGCTCGCCCGGCCTTGCCTATTTCCGCTGGCACGGCGCGCCGCGCGTCTACTATTCGGACCACGATGCCGAAGCGCTCGACCGGTTTGCGCGGCAGGTGGAAGCAGCGGCCGCTTCCGGTGCCGAGGTCTGGGGCTTTTTCGACAACACGGCTGCCGGGCATGCACTGGGCAACGCGATGGCTGTCAGTGCGATGGTTGCTTAGACGCTCGCGGGACAGCACCCCCCTCTGGCCTGCCGGCCATCTCCCCCGCAAGGGGGGAGATCAGATGCCGCGACCGCTTTCGCCAATCGCCGACGTTGCAAGAATGGCGCCTTCGCCGAAGCTGCCAATCTCCCCCCTTGCGGGGGAGATGCCCGGCAGGGCAGAGGGGGGTAGGCAGGAACTCGACAGTGAGCTTTTGCCGCCTCAAATCACATTCAATTCCCGGAACGCCCTTCCTTCGGCCACTCTGGCGTACCCAAACGCCGAGCAATCCACCGTCCGATACCCGCCATGCACCAACAACTCCGCCAGCGCCTTGCCGACCGCCGGCGCCTGCTGCAGGCCGTGGCCGGAAAATCCGTTGGCAAAGATGAAATTGCCGACCTCGGGATGCGGTCCGATCACCGCGTTCTGGTCGAGCGTGTTGTAGTCGTAGTGGCCGGCCCAGGCGCGTGTCGGCTTGATCGCCTCGAAGGCCGGAATGCGGGTTGCCAGCACCGGCCAGATCACCTCTTCGAACAGCGGCCAGTCGACGCCGAAATCCCTGGGGTCGGCGGGGCCATCGCCCTCCTCCGGCTCGGCGCCGCCGGTGAGATAGACCGAGCCTTCAGGCCTGACATAGATGCCGGAGGGATCGACCAGCAGCGGCATGTCGGCGTATTTTTCCCGCGCCTCGAAGACGAAAACGTTGCGCTTGCGCGGCTCGACGGGCAGGACGAGTCCCGCCATGCCGGCCACCTTGCCGGCATTCGGCCCGGCGGCATTGACGACGATGCCGGCTTGCAGTCTTTCGCCATTGTCGAGGTCCACGCCGGTGACGCGATTGCCCTGCCGCTCGATGCCGGTGACATCGGCGGCCATGAAATCGACTCGTCTGTCGCGCAAGGCCTTGCGGAACAGCGTCAACATGGCATGCGCGTCGAACCAGCCCTCGCCGGTGCGGCCGAAGGCGCCGGCGCTGATGCCTTCGGTCGACAGCCATGAAAAGCGCTTTGCCAGCTGGTCGGCGTCCTCGAGCAGAATGTCGGCGCCCTCGGCGACCTGCGCCTCGTGGTTGGCTTTCAGGATCGGCAACCCGGCCTCGCCGGCCAGGATGAGATAGCCGCCTTCGCGAAAACCGATATCGGCATCGGTGCCGAAGGTCTCCTTCAGTCGCCGGAACAGGTTTAGCGTGAACTGCGACAGCCGGATATTTTCCGGAATCGAGAATTGCTGACGGATCGAGGCCATGGACAGCGTCGTTGCCGCATGGGCGAATTGCGGGTCGCGTTCGATCAGCGCGATGGAGCCGGAAAAGCCTTCCTCGCGCAGATAATAGGCGACCGAGGAGCCGACGATGGCTCCGCCGATGATGACGGTGTCGTAGCGCACTTTGTTCTCCAATCCGGCCGCCGGCATCCTTCACGCCGCCGGCACAATGATCTCGAAGCGCGTGCCGCGCCCGGAGTCAACCAGCGCGATCGTGCCATCATGCGCTTTCAGGAGGGCCAGCACTATGCCGAGGCCCATGCCGGTCCCGCCGGACTCGCGCCGCGTGGTGAAGAACGGCTCGAAAATGCGTGCCCTGTTGCTCGGCGAGATGCCGGCGCCGTCGTCGCTGACCGCAATGGTCACCTTGCCCTCGGCGCTGCCAGCCGCCAGCAAAACCTGGGTCGCGCCGTGCCTGGCCGAATTGTCGATCAGGTTGGCAAGCAGGATCGCCGCATTCTCGGCCGAGATGCGCAGACCGATTTCGCCGCCCGTCTCGATGGTAACAGCCAGCCTGCCGTCCACCGGCAGCAATGCCAGCGCCGCATCAAGCGATGTGCTCTCGCCGCTCGGCGCCAGGTTTTCCGCGCGTGCCAGGTCGAGCAGGCGCCGTACCAGCAGATTGAGCCTTCCGGCATCGGTGACGATGTTGCCGGAAAACCGTTTGCGTTCGACGGCATCCATCGCCTCGCCGGAATCGCGCAACAGTTCCGCCGCGCCCTGGATCGCCGTCAGCGGCGATTTGAGCTCGTGCGAGACATGGGTGGCAAAGGTCTGGATCGAGTCGGAGCGCGCCTGCAGCTTTTCGGCCATGTCGAGAAAGGCCGCGGACAGCTCGGCCATTTCGCGCGTGCCGTGATGGTCGAGCGGCCGGATCGCGTCGCGGTCGCCGGCGGCGATGCGCCTCGTGCGCTCCATCAGCGCGTAGATCGGCCGGCTCACGGTGCGCAGGAACACCAGCGCGATCAGCAGCGTGCCAGAGAGCATGGCGATGGCCGCCAGCGTCACCTTGCCGCGTTCGCCATAGAGATGCTTGACGATGTTGTTCGGCGTTCGAGACAGGTAGATCACGCCGGCGACATGGCCGTCGACCGCGATCGGCATGGCGACAAAGACGCGAACTTTCGTGCCGCGGCTGACCGAATAGAGGGGCGGTGGCGGCTGGTCGGGAATTCTTTGTCTCAACACGCTGGCGTAGTGGCCGGCAAGGGCGGTGCGCACCTCTTCGACATTGGCCAGCGATAGTCCGACCTCGTCGCGCCCTGCAATGACAACGCCGCGCGGATCGAGCAGCCGGAAGCCGGCCAGCGTGGTTTTTTGCGTCGTGTCGAGAATGCCGGACAGGCTGGCGCCGATCGCCGCGAAGGCTGGATCGATGGCCGCGGCGATGCCGGCGGGTCGGGTCGGCAGCAGGTAGTCGGAAGCGAGATCGAGGCTCGGCTCGATCGGCTGGTAAGGCGAGTCGTCGCCGCGGCTGGCATCGCCGCTGTCAGCCTGCATCGGCACCCCTAGCTTCTCCGGGGCAATGGCGGCGTCACTGATATTATGTGCATAGATGGCGGCGATGACGGCGCCTTGCGCGATCAACTCGCCCTCGGTGTGGCGGATCAGCTGGTTTTCATAAAGCCGGAAGAAGAACAGGCCGACCAGCGGCAGCGCCAGCACCATGATGAGGATGGCGAGAACCACCGTGGCCAGCCTTGGCCGCCATTTGGTGCCGATCCATTTGGCGTCGCTCAGGCGCCGCATCGGCCGAGCCGGAAACCGACACCATGCACGGTTTCAATGGCGTCGAGACAGCCCGCCGCCGCCAGCTTGGCGCGGATGTTGCGGATGTGGCTATCGACGGTACGGTCGGCGACGTGGATGTTGGCGGCATAGGCGCTGGCGACCACCAGGTCGCGGCCCAGCACATGCGCCGGCCGCGCCAGAAATCCCCTGAGGATCGAGAACTCGATCGCCGTCAGCGCCAGCGCCTTGCCGTCGAAACTGGCGCCGTGGCTGGCCGGCACCAGGCTGAGCTTGCCATGCGCAAAGTTCTTGTCACCGGCGGGGTCCGGGGCCACCGGGCGGGCGCGGCGCAGGATGACGTTGACGCGCGCCACCAGCTCGCGCGGGCTGAACGGCTTGGTCACATAGTCGTCGCCGCCCATTTCCAGCCCGAGGATGCGGTCGATCTCCTCGTCTCGCGCCGACAGGAACAGTACCGGCACATCGGAGCGCTGCCTCAGCCGCCGGCAGACTTCCAGCCCGTCCATCTCCGGCATGCCGATGTCGAGCACGACGAGATCGGGCACGCGGCGCTCGATCGCCTGCAGGGCCGCGGCGCCGTCGGACACGGCTTGCGTCTTCATCCCGGCCTTTTCCAGCGCAAAGCAGATGATCTCGCGTATGTGCGGATCGTCGTCGGCGACCAGGATCTGATGCGGCATGGATCTAACGGTCCGGCACTGAAGGTTGCGAGGGCTGGGTAGGTGGAGGAAGCACGAGCGGACCTCTCTTGTCGAGAACCTGCACGAGCCTCCAGCCGCGAAAGCTCCAGGCGCGCCACTGCCTCTGCTCGGCGATAGTGTCGTCGATCATCATTTGATCGGCCAGACAGGTGGTTTGGTTTCCGAATTGGTGCAGGTAGAGGCGGTCCAGCGCCGGCATGGCGGCAGCGCCGAGCGAGCGCAGATATTCGGTATCGATAGGCGTGCCGTCGCCGGTCATTTCAAGGGAATGGTCGACATTGAAATTGGCGATCGTTGCGGCGAAGTTGATGAAGCAGCAGGCATAAAGCGTCGCCGATAACGTCGCAAGATTGGCGGAGAGCAGCCATTCGTTGGATTTTCCAAGCGCGATGCGGGCAATGATCAATGCAAGCCCTGACGCCACCAACCCCATCCAGACGAAGGCGGCGATGCGCCAGTAGGTCAGTGCATAGACGCCGATATAGAGATCGAGCCTGAGAATCGACGAGATGACCAGCACGATGTTCTGCGTCACCCAGGCATAGACCAGCCGGCGGATCAGCGGATCGCCTGAGGTTTCGCTGCCCGGCCGCAGCGCCGCCAGCACGAAGCCGGCGGCCAGCAGCGCCGTGGCGATCAGCGGATAGGCACCGCGATGCGCATAGGCGGCATAGCTCAACCCGTCCGGCAGGGCGACCCCACCCCAGAGATAGGCTGCGTCGAGCCCCGTCTGCAGCGCAAACAAGGCGTTGAAGACGATCAGCGCGCGCAGGATCGCGGCCTTGCCGAAGACGACGGCCTCGATCGTCGTGGCGGATTTTGTCGCGGCCGGTGCGGCCACGGCTGCAGGCGGCGCCAAAGGTGGAAGGCGGCGTGGGGGTCGGCGCAGCAAGCGCGGCAGGCGAGGCCGCAGGAAAGCCCAGACGCCGGCGAGCACGAACAGCCAGAAGACGATCCGCGCCAGCTGGATGAGATCGAGCAGCTTCATCAGGTCGATCAGCGACAGCCAGTATTCGATGACCGGATTGGCGGTGCCGAACAAAAGCAGGAACACCGCGCCCAGCGTCACCGGCATGACCCAGACGATGATGGACGCCAGGTGGATGCGGCGGCCGCCAAGCCGGCGCACCGTGCGGCGCCATTGGAAAAAGTCACGGATAAGGCGCAGCGGCGCCGCCAGCAGGAACAGCGCGACCTGGCCGGCAATGCGGGCGATGCCGTGCCGCAGCCGCCCGGACAGGGACAGCGCAAACACCACCAGCGCCACGACAGCTATCGCCACCGACAGCGGGCTGACGTTCTCGGCCAGCGGCAGCAGCGCGACGAACAAAGCGGCCGGCTTGAGCCAGGGTCGGGTGGAATTCAGTGCGGCAGGATGCACAGCGACCACCGCGCCGGCGATCAGGATGGCAAACAGCAGCACCGTGATCCCGGCGGGCTGGCCGTAAAAGAAAAAATCCGCCAGCGCCACGAGCAGGACGGCGATGCCGAAGCGGCTGGAAAAGCTTGCAAACGATGTCATGCGCGGATTTTCCTGATGGGCTGGGTCCGCTCGGCCGGTGGGCGGATAAAAGGGAGCAGGCTCGCTTCCAGGTAAGGGCGGGCCGCCGCCCGGGGCGGATCGACCAACCACCAGCTTTCGCTGCGCAGGCGATAGGGCAAGGACCAAAGGTGAGCGTTTCGCTGTTGCATGCCGCTGTTGTCGCGGGCTCGCATGGAAACGGCGGGGCGGAGCGGAGGAGGTTTTCCGCAGGGATGTGCAGTTTTCGTGCAGGACCTGTGCTTACGGCCGGGGCGCTCCCCCCCCATCTTTCCGGACGTTGGCGCTGTCCCAGCCAGGCTCCTTTCCTCTCCCTCCGGAGGGGGGAGAGGTGGCTCGGCGAAGCCGAGACGGAGTGGGGGAACCACCTGGCAGTCGCCGCGAACGGACATCGGAAGGGCACTGAGCGCATGGGTCGACCCCCACTCCGTCGAGCTTCGCTTGTCCAGCCGATAGATGGGTAACACTTTGAACCGGATACATAGGTGACACTTCTCTCCCCCTATGCGTCCGCCGCNGCCGGTGTCCAGCCGATAGATGGGTAACACTTTGAACCGGATACATAGGTGACACTTCTCTCCCCCTATGCGTCCGCCGCAGCGCCAAGCGGATTGGTTGGCGCGGCGCTGCGGCGGACAAGCTTCATGTGCCGTGTGTCGATGATGCCGAGCGGGTGGGCATGGAATGAGAGTGTCCATTGTCCGTCTTCGGTCTCCAACGCAGCGACCGGTTCGCCCGCCAGCGCTTGCGAGACATATATGAAGCCGCCATTCCATCGGATCTCGCCATTGTGGCGCACGCGGCGGACCGAGGCCTCGGCCGGATAGACGGGCTCGGGTGGTGTCCTGGGCATGGCGCGCTGTGAGGACCGGTAGTGCTGGGCGGGCGTATCCATGCCCAGCGCCTCATGGGGACGTTCCTCATTGTAGCTGTGGCGGAAGGTCTCGAAGGCCTGGCCCTGTGCCGTTCGGTCGGCTTCCGGTGCCTCGGCCATCGGCAGCATGGTCAGGTGAAAGCGCTCGTGACGTCCGTTCTGCTGTGGCCTGCCGGGTGCGATCCGCTCCAAGGTGATGCCGAGCTTGATGAAGCGCACGACAAGCGGCGTCAGCCCGGTGACGCCGGCCGATGCGAAGGGCGGGCCATTGTCGCTTCTGAAGCGATCCGGCAGGCCATGCTCTTCAAACAGCCGTTCGAACACCGGCCAGGCTTCGCTATCGGCCGTCGACCCCGTCGCTTCGAGCGCCAGAAGATAGCGGCTCGACGCATCCATCACCGTCAAGGGTTCGCAACGCCAGCCGTCGCGGGTCCGGAACCAGCCCTTGTGATCGCCAGTCCACACCGCGTTCGGTTCTTGCGGCTGTGGCCAGGGTCCATTGCCGCAGGCCCGCAGGCGGGGTCGCTTGCGGGCGCGGACAAGCCCATGCCGCGCAAGGATCGCGCCGACCGTCGAGGCTGAAGGCCACATGAACTCGGGAGCCGTGCGCCTGAGCCGTGCCACGATCTTCTTTGGACCCCAAAGCGGATGCAGCTCCTTGGCCGCCACAATCCGCTCAACCAGATCCTGAGCTGTCGCCCGGCCATGATTGAGCGGGGCTCGCGGCAGGTCGTGCAAACCCTCAGGCCCAAACGTCCGATAGCGTCCTAGCCATTTGTAGCCGTTCTTGCGTGAGATCCCGTAGGCCGCACAAAGCGCAACCATCGTCTCATCCCCAGAAAGACACTCCACAACAAACCGTAGCCGCTCGTCCATGATGCCAGTCTCTCGCCAAACCATCGCCGGTCCTCCGGCGGACAAGAAAACTGTCACCCATGCTATCGGTCCATTCTGTTACCTATCTATCCGGTTCGAACACCGGGCATTTCTCCCCGTATAGTGACGGGGAGAAAGACGCAGTCATCAATGGTTTCGCCAATCCCGAACGCTGAAAGAAGGGCGCCAAATTTGCAGCCAATTCCCTTCTCCCCGTCACTATACGGGGAGAAGGTGGCGGCAGCCGGATGAGGGGCAGCACCTGACATCGGCGATTGCCCTGGCAAGGCCGATCGCGCCAATCCCTACGGCTCCAACTCCACATCCCAGTAGAGATAATCCATCCAGCTTTCATGCAGATGGTTAGGCGGGAACAGCCGGCCATTGTTGTGCAGGTCGTGCACGGTCGGCTGGTAGGGCTTCTGCAACGGCCACATCTTGGCGTGCGCCGGCATCATGCCGCCCTTCCTCAGATTGCAGGGTGAACAGGCGGCCACGACATTCTCCCACGTCGTCGCCCCGCCGCGATGGCGCGGGATGACGTGGTCAAAGGTCAGATCCTCGGGCGTGCCGCAATACTGGCACTGGAAGCGGTCGCGCAGGAACACGTTGAAGCGGGTGAATGCCGGGTGCCTCGACGGCTTCACATAGGCCTTCAGGCTGACGACGCTGGGCAGCTTCATCGAAAAGGTCGGCGAAGACACCGCATGCTCGTATTCGGCGACGATGTTGACCCGGTCGAGGAACACCGCCTTGATGGCATCCTGCCAGGACCAGAGCGACAAGGGGTAATAGCTGAGCGGACGGTAATCCGCATTCAGCACCAGCGCAGGAAGCCCATCCGGAGATACGGCAACCGTCACCTTGTTGACCTCCTCGTTTTAAAACCGATCGGCGTGGATACTGTAAGCCCGACATGACAGGGATGTGAAGCGGATTGTCATCAGCCAAACGCGGCAAAAATGCAGGGTTTTCATGCTTTTTTGCGGTTTCAGGCCGGAGGTGCCGCGTCCCGGCCCCTGGTTTCGCGATAATAGGACCAGAAAAGCCGCGATGCGACACCTCGCCACGGGCTCCATGATTCGGCCAGGGCGATCAGCGTTTTCTCCGGCGGACGCGGCTCGATACCGAGCGCGTGGCCGACCGCGCTCTGCAGCGCGACGTCGCGCGCGGGGAAAATATCGGGGTGGCCGGCGGCAAACAGGAGATAGACTTCCGCCGTCCACGGGCCGATGCCCGGCACCGCGATCATAGCCGCGATCGCCTCTTCGGCGTCGAGCAAACAGAGGTGATGCAGGTCGAGCCCCTCAACCACGGCCTGCGCAACCGCGATCAGACCGCGCTGCTTCGGCCGCGACAGCCCGGCCTCGCGAAACATGTCCTCGCCGGCGGCAAGGATCGCCTGCGGCGTTAGCGGATCGACCAGTTTCATCAGCCGGCCGAAAATCGCATCGGCGCTCGCACGGGATACTTGTTGCGAAACGATAATGGAGGCCAGGCTTCGAAAACCGGGTTCCGACAGCCGCAGCGGCACCTCGCCAGCCATGCCGCGCACCTTTTCCAGGCGCGGATCGATTGCGCAAAGCGCATCCAACCCGCGCGCAATATCGTCCAGTGTCGCGATGCGTTGCATGTTTTCTTGTTCCTGAACCGACCGCACGGTAGCAATTGGCAAAACCGCTGCACAACCCGATTGCCGCTTGTGAGATGACGCTCCTGACATTCCGCTTCGCGCCGAGCCCGAATGGCGAACTGCATCTCGGCCATGCCTATTCGGCACTGCTCAACCAGCAACTGGCGCGTGCGGCCGGCGGCCGCCTGCTGCTGCGCATCGAGGACATCGACACGATCCGCTGCACGCCTGAATTCGAGGCCGGCATCTTTCGCGACCTCGAATGGTTAGGTCTCGAATGGGAACAGCCGGTGCGGCGCCAGGCCGAGCATTTCTCCGACTATCAGGCCGTGCTCGACCGGCTGGTCCGCGAAGAACTCGTCTACCCTGCCTTCATGAGCCGTGGCGAGATCAGGGCCTTCATCGCCGACAGCGAAAAGCGCGGCCGCGGCTGGCCGCGCGACCCGGACGGCGTGCCGCTTTATCCCGCCGCCGACAAGGCGCTGCCGGTCAGCGAACGCAACCGCCGCATCGCCGAAAATGCGCCCTTCGCCTGGCGCCTCGACATCGATGCAGCGCTGGCGCGCGTCGGCACGGATTTGTCCTGGCGCGAATTCACCAACGAGACGCTTTCGGCGACGCAGCGAGTCGAGGCGCGTCCGCAGGACTGGGGCGACGTCATTCTGGCGCGCCGCGACATCCCGACCAGCTATCACCTGGCCGTCGTCGTCGACGACGCTCTGCAAGGCGTCAGCCATGTCGTGCGTGGCCGCGACCTTTATTCCGCGACCGGCATCCAGCGCCTGCTGCAGGAACTGCTCGGCCTCGGCCAGCCGCAGTATTTCCACCACCGTCTCATACTCGGACCGGATGGGCGCAAACTGTCGAAGAGTTTTGCTGATACCGGCCTTGCCGCGCTGAGGCCGGCAGGCATGTCGCCGGACGATGTCAGGCGGCTGGTCGGGCTCTGACTAAAGCCGGGCCAGCCCCGCCTTGAGCAGCGCCAACGCGCCTATAAACGCGAAGGCGCCGCCCAGTCCCCAGGCAACCGCGAGCTTCAGATCTCTCAGGACGATGCCATGTTCGTTCGCGGCCATGACCGCGGCGAAAAAGCCGAGCGTGAACAGCAATGTGTTGCCGGTCGACCCAAAACCGTCCTCCTGCATGATGGCGTCGAGCGCTGAACCGAAGAAGAAGCCGAACACGGCCACACTGGCCACCGTCATCAAAAGCCAGCTTGTGTCGAGATGCAACAGCATGCGCGCTCCCTGTCGAAGCCAAAACGCCATGTCGCCGGATCCATCGACAGAAGTCGATTGCCCTGACGCCGCCCTTTGAATTCGGCCACCTCCTACATCAGGATGAGCTTATGTACCAATTGTTTCGCTTTGCTTGCCGGATTGAACCGCATTAGAGCAATTGCCGTATTTGTCTCTTCACCGAATCGGACCTCTCCACCGGAAACGGCTTCCCCGAAAATGCACAGTCTCAAGCGGTTCATCCCCGCCTCGTTTGTCGTCCTGTGGGCGACAGGTTTCATCGGCGCGCGCTACGCCATGCCCTGGGCCGAGCCCTTCACCTTTCTGGCGGCCCGCTTTGTCATCGCCGCCTTGCTGCTCGCCGGCCTGATGCTCGTGCTTGGCTCGAAGCGAGCCACAAGGGCAGAAGCGCTTCACGCCACGGTCTCCGGCATCCTCATGCATGGCATCTATCTCGGCGCGGTGTTCTGGGCGATCCACAGGGGCATGCCCGCCGGGCTTTCGGCGCTGATCGTCGGCCTGCAGCCACTGATCACGGCCGTGCTTGCCGGCCGGTTCCTCGGCGAGGCCATCCTGCCGCGCCACTGGGCCGGCCTTGCCGTCGGCCTTGTGGGGGTGATCATCGTGCTGTGGCCAAAGCTCGGCGCTCTCGGCGGCGGCGTTACGCCCGAAACGCTGGCGGCGTCGCTGGTCTCGGTGCTGGGCATGAGCGCCGGGACCATCTGGCAGAAGCGCTATGCCTCGGGTGGCGACCTGGTGGCGGCGACGATGTGGCAATATATCGGCGGCGGCTCGCTGATGATCCTGGCTTCGCTGGCCCTTGAGACCCACACGGTGATCATCAACGGCGAACTGATCTTCGCCATGGCCTGGCTGGTCCTGGTGCTGTCGATCGGCGCCATCTTCTTGCTGATGGTGATGATCCGCGACGGCGAGATGTCGAAGGTCGCGTCGCTGTTCTACCTGGTGCCGGCCGTCACCGCTGTCATCGCCTGGGCGCTGTTCGGCGAACGGCTCAGCCTCGTGCAGATCGTCGGCATGGCAATCGCGACGCTCGGCGTCGGGCTGGCCACGGCTCGGCCAGCCAAAACCTAGCTGCCGACACGCGCGCGCGCTTCGAGAAAGCGGCTGATCGCTGCATTGAGTTCGCCGCCGAGGATGAAGATCGCCGACAGCATATAGAGGAAAACCACGGCGATCATGATCGAGGCGAGGCCGGCATAGGTCGTCACATAGGACGAGAAATGGTCGAGGTAGGTCGCGAACATCGTCGAGCCGACAAGCCACGCAGCCAGAGTGAAAATGATGCCAGGCACCAGCGAGACAAAGCGGCGCTTGCCCGCCGGCAGCCAATAGTGGACGGCAAACAAGCCACCAATGATGACGGTTGAGGCGATGACGTAACGCCACAGCGTGATCGTGCCCGTATAGGGTTTGATCCACTCGAAATGAGCTTCCGCCAGCCGCGCCAGCAAGGGCGCAAAGACCAGGAGCACGCTGATCGCCAGGAAACCGGCCGTCGCGATCAGCACGAAGAAAATGCTCTGCACCCGGCGGTAGATGATGCCGCGCGTTTCGGCGACGCGGTAGGCGCGGTTGAGCGAGGTGCGCAGCGCCTCGATGCCGTTGGAGGCGAAATAGGCCGCCAGCAGCACGCCGTAGGTCAAAAGATCGGTGCGCCGCACGGTCAGCACGTTGAGCACTTCGCGCGCGATAGGCTTCGCGATCTGTTCGGGCCAGGTGTCGAAGACCAGGTGCACGGCAGTATCGGCGAACGCCTGCGCGCCGAGGAAGCTCGCCAGCGTGGTGGCGAAGATCAGGAACGGGAACAGCGCCATCAGCGAAGTGATCGCCAGATGGCTGGCCATGGCCCAGCCGTCATCGGTGTTGAAATGGCCAAGCGCGTCATAGAGCACGCGGCGCAGCACGACGATATTCCGCATCAAGAGCCGCGTTCCCTTCGATTGTCTCGACGCCGCGAATATGGGAAGGGATTGTGGCAAATGGCAACCCTTGCTCAAACCACGACGCCGCCTGCCAAAGAGTTGCGCACCATCATCGTCACCGGCGCCTCGTCCGGGATAGGCGCCCACTGCGCCCGTGCGCTGAAGGCGGATGGCTGGCGGGTGCTTGCAACGGCGCGCAAGCCTGAAGACATAGCCTCACTCGAAGCAGACGGCATCGAGGCGTTTTACCTCGATTACCGTGAGCCGGACTCTATCGAAGCCCTTGTGGGCTCGGTGCTGGAGCGGACAGGCGGACGCCTCGACGCCCTGTTCAACAACGGCGCCCATGCACAGCCCGGCGCCGTGGAAGACCTGCCGGTTGCGGCATTGCGCGAGCAGTTCGAGGCCAATTTCTTCGGCTGGCACGACCTCACCCGACGCATCGTACCGGTAATGCGTCGCCAGGGACATGGCCGCCTCGTTCATTGTTCCTCGATCCTTGGGCTAGCGCCGGTGCCTTTTCGCGGCGCCTACTCAGCCTCCAAGCACGCGCTCGAAGGCCTGATGCTGTGCATGCAGCAGGAACTCAGGGGCAGCGGCATCCATGTCTCGCTGATCGAACCGGGGCCGGTGACCTCGAAAATCGCCAGCAACGGGCTGTTCTGGTTCCTGAAAAACATCGACCACGAGAATTCCGTCCACCACCTCGCCTATGCCACGCAGCTGGCGCGGCTTCGGGCCGGCGGCAGCTCATCACGGCTGAAAAAGGGGCCGGAGGTGGTCTATGCGGCCTTGCGCCATGCACTTCTGTCGCGGCGCCCGCGCCCGCACTATGTGGTAACAGTGCCGGCCAGGATCGGCGTGATGCTCAAGCGCATCCTGCCGGCATCGATGCTCTACCGCGTTCTGGCCAGACGCGCCTGACCGCAACAGAACTGGGAACAGATCATGGCAACCGTCATCAAAGTCCTCCTCGTCCTCGTCATGGTCGCCGTGGTGATCGTGCTTGTCCGCGGCCTCATCAACATGATGCGCGGCGGCTCCGGTGTGAGCTCGAACAAGCTGATGCAGGCGCGCGTGCTGTTGCAGGCGCTGGCGTTGGCACTGATCCTGCTGGTGGTGTACTTCACCCGCAAGTGACGGCCGTTCGGGAGGCGACGTGGTCAAGCTCAACAAGATCTACACCCGCACCGGCGATGACGGCACCACTGGCCTCGGCACCGGTGAACGCAGGCTGAAATCCGACCTGCGCGTCGATGCCTACGGCACCGTCGATGAAGCCAATGCCTGCATCGGCATCGCCCGCCTGCACACAGCGGCAAGTTATCCCGCCATCGACGCCATGCTGTCCCGCATCCAGAACGATTTGTTCGACCTCGGCGCCGATCTCGCCGTGCCCGACGACGGCAAGCCGCTTGGCTACGAACCGCTGCGCATCATCGCCTCGCAGACCGACCGCGTCGAAAAGGATATCGACCTTCTCAACAAGGATCTGCAGCCGCTCAAATCCTTCGTGCTCAATGGCGGCACGCCGGCGGCGGCAGCACTTCATCTTGCCCGCACCGTGGCGCGACGGGCCGAGCGGATCATGGTGGCACTGGCGCAGGACCCGGCCGAACATGTCAATCGCGAGGGGCTGAAATACATAAACCGCGTCTCGGACTTTCTGTTCGTCGCCGCTCGTGCGGTCAATGACAACGGAAATGCCGACGTGTTATGGGTGCCCGGCAAGAACCGCTGAATTTTCGAAGGCGGGAAAGGGCTTGGGGCATGTTCATCCCGCTTTACGACTCCAACAGGTTGCGCCACATCCGGCTGCAATATGTGACGATCGGCCTGATCGCGGCCAACGTGTTGGTCTTTCTCATCACCACGATCGGCGGCGAAAATTTCAACAACGCCGCCGTGCTCGGCTTCGGCTTCATTCCTTCGGTTGTCCACGACACGGCAGAACTCTCGCCCCAATTCGTCGTCATTCCCGAGAGCCTGAGTTACCTTACCTATGCCTTCCTGCATGCCGATATCTTTCATCTCGGCGGCAACATGCTGTTCCTGTGGGTGTTCGGCGATAATGTCGAGGACGCACTCGGCCACATCCGCTACCTCATCTTCTACCTGCTTTGCGCCATCGCCGGCGCCTTCTTCCAGGGGCTCGTCGCCTGGAGTTCGGAGGTTCCGCTGATCGGCGCCTCCGGCGCCATTGCCGGCGTCGTCGCCGCCTATCTGGTCCTCTACCCCCGGGTGAAAGTGTGGGTGCTGGTCTTTGCCCGGATTCCGCTGCGTATCCCGGCCTTCATCCCGCTGATCCTGTGGATCGGCTTCCAGGTGGTGATGTTTGCCGCCGGCGGCGAAAACCAGATATCCTGGGCCTGCCACATTGGCGGCATCATTGCCGGTGGCGTGCTGGTGCTCATCATGCGCAGCCGCGGCGTGCCGCTGCTCGCCGGTGACGACGGCGAGCCGGAACCCGCCGATCAGCCAGCCGCTTCTATTGGGCCGGCGCCAGCCGGTCCGGCTCCCGTGCAACCTGAGACGCGTTGGGGCCGGGGTGGCGCTTCCGGTCACAACTGAACCGATTTGAGTGGTTTGGCCGCTGCCGTGGCATATTGACGTGTTGCGTCGCCACAACTACGGAGAGCGCCACCGCTAGGCGGCAGAAGACCAGAATTCGTCCGGCCAGGATTCCGTTTGGCCGCAATTCAGTCAGGAATGTCGGCTTTCGACAACTCTGCGGAGGCGCACGCTGCTATAGCGCGCCCGGATATCTCAGGAGAGGTGACAGGCAAATGAAGATCCTTGTGCCCGTGAAGCGGGTTGTGGATGCGAACGTCAAGGTTCGCGTCAAGGCTGATGGTTCGGCGGTTGAACTCGCCAATGTCAAGATGGCGATGAACCCGTTCGACGAGATCGCGGTGGAAGAGGCACTCCGGCTGAAGGAAGCCGGCAAGGCCGAAGAGATCATCGTCGTTTCGATCGGCCCGCAGCAGGCGCAGGAAACGCTCCGCACCGCGCTCGCCATGGGCGCCGACCGCGCCATCCTGGTCAAGACAGATGAACAGACCGAGCCGCTCGGCGTCGCCAAGGTGCTGAAGGGCGTCGTCGACGCCGAGCAGCCCGGCCTCGTGATCCTCGGCAAGCAGGCGATCGATGATGACTCGAACCAGACCGGCCAGATGCTGGCCGCCCTGCTCGGCTGGGCACAGGGCACCTTCGCCTCCAAGGTCGTGCTCGACGGCGACAAGGCCAAGGTGACGCGCGAAGTCGATGGCGGCCTGCAGACGGTGGAACTGAAGATGCCGGCGATCATCACCGCCGATCTTCGCCTCAACCAGCCGCGCTACGCCTCGCTGCCCAACATCATGAAGGCCAAGAAGAAGCCGCTCGACGAAAAGAGCCCGGCCGATTACGGCGCCGACGTCAAGCCGCGCCTGAAGGTGCTCAAGACCGAGGAGCCCAGCGGCCGCAAGGCGGGCGTGAAGGTCAAGAGCGTCGCCGAACTGGTCGACAAGCTGAAGAACGAAGCCGGCGTGCTCTGAGACTGGAAGGAACAGATAAAATGACCATTCTCCTCATCGCAGAACACGACAACGCAACTCTTTCCGACCAGACCGCCAAAGCGCTCTCGGCGGCGCTGCAGATCGGTTCGGACGTGCATGTGCTGGTCGCCGGCAAAGGCGCCAAAGGCGCTGCCGACGCCGCCGCCAAGCTCAAGGGCGTGAGCAAGGTGCTGCTGGCCGAGGCCGACGAACTGGCCGAGCGCCTCGCCGAACCGCTCGCCGCACTCGTTGTCTCGCTGGCCGGCGCCTACGACACCATAATCGGGCCGGCGACCTCGTCGGGCAAGAACGTCGCGCCGCGCGTGGCGGCCCTGCTCGATGTCGCGCAAGTCTCCGAGATCATCGAAGTGGTTTCACCAGACACGTTCAAGCGGCCGATCTATGCTGGCAATGCGATCCAGACGGTGCAGTCTACCGACGCCAAGAGGGTCATCACTGTGCGCACCGCCTCCTTCCAGGCTGCCCCCGAGGGCGGCTCGGCAGCTGTCGAGACGGTGAAGGCCGCGGCCAATCCCGGCCTCTCCACTTTCGTCGAGAACAAACTCTCGGAAACCGACCGTCCGGAGCTGACCTCGGCAAAGATCATCATTTCGGGCGGCCGCGCGCTCGGCTCCTCGGAAAAGTTCCAGGAAGTCATCCTGCCGGTCGCCGACAAGCTCGGTGCAGCCGTCGGCGCCTCGCGCGCTGCCGTCGACGCCGGCTACGCCCCGAATGACTGGCAGGTCGGCCAGACCGGCAAGGTCGTGGCGCCGGACCTCTATATTGCCGTCGGCATTTCCGGCGCCATCCAGCACCTTGCTGGCATGAAGGATTCGAAGGTCATCGTCGCCATCAACAAGGACGAAGAGGCGCCGATCTTCCAGGTTGCCGATTACGGCCTCGTCGGCGACCTGTTCGTCATCCTGCCGGAACTGCAAAAGGCGCTTTGACGCTCTCTGCCAAAGCGTATTAAATTGTGAAAGGGTGGGGTAGACGAAGCTGCCCCACCCTTTTAGTTTGCACTGCACAAAAAGCAGGCCGCAAAGGCCTTTTCGACGGGATCGCTGCAAATGGCCAAGATCGAGACGATCGGCATCATCGGCGCCGGCCAGATGGGCGGCGGCATCGCGCATGTATCAGCACTTTCGGGTTTCAAGGTGCTGATCTACGACGTCTCGCCCGACCGTATCGAGAAGGGCATTGCCACGGTCAGCGGCAACATGGCCCGTCAGGTCGGCTCCGGCAAGCTTGAGGAAAAGCTGCGTAACGAAGCGATGGCGCGCATTTCCGCAGCCCCCACCATGGCTGATCTCGCCGGTGCCGATCTGGTTATCGAGGCGGCGACCGAGGACGAGACGGTCAAGCGCAAGATTTACGCGCAGCTCTGTCCCCAGCTCAACCCGGAAGCCATTCTGGCGACCAACACCTCGTCGATTTCGATCACCCGGCTTGCGGCGCAGACCGACCGTCCCGAGCGTTTTATCGGCATACATTTCATGAACCCCGTGCCGCTGATGAAGCTGGTCGAACTGGTGCGCGGCATCGCTACCGAGGATCAGACCTTCGAGGCGGCCAAGGCCTATGTGAAACAGCTCGACAAGACCATCACCGTCTCTGAAGATTTTCCGGCCTTCATCGTCAACCGCATTCTGTTGCCGATGATCAACGAGGCGATCTACACGCTCTATGAGGGGGTCGGCTCGGTCGATGCCATCGACACCGCCATGCGGCTCGGCGCCAACCATCCGATGGGACCGCTGCAGCTCGCCGATTTCATCGGCCTCGACACCTGCCTGTCGATTATGCAGGTGCTGCATGACGGCCTGTCGGATTCGAAATATCGCCCCTGCCCGCTGCTGGTGAAATATGTCGAGGCCGGCTGGCTCGGCCGCAAGACCGGGCGCGGCTTCTACGACTATCGCGGCGAGCATCCGGTTCCGACGCGCTAACCACCAGAACGAAAGTTCCGTGCTCCCTCAGGACGCCGCTGCAAGCGGCGGCTCTGCTTGGCCTCTTGACCCGGTATCGTCAGGCGCCACGGAAACACAGCCGCGGCCGGCGGCCTTGGCCGCATAGCAGGCAGCATCGGCCCGGGCGATGATCTCGTCGACTTCACCGCTGTTGCTGTGGATTGGCGCCAGCCCGATGCTGGCATCGATCGCATGCGGCCGGCCGTCCCAGCTGAACTGCAGGCCGCGGATGGCGTCGATGACCGAGCGTGCGGCAATCCTGGCGCCGGCGCTCGGCCCGGCTTTCAGGATGACCGCGAATTCGTCGCCGCCGAGGCGGGCCACGATATCCTCCGGCCCAAGCGCACCGCGAATGGCCTCGGCAACCCGCTTCAGCAAGGCGTCGCCGGCGGCGTGCCCGCCAGTGTCGTTGACCAGCTTGAAATGGTCTAGATCGATGAACATGAAATGATGTTCGCCCGCCGGCCTGGCTGTGCCGGCCTTGCGGCTCCGGTCGACCAGTTCCTCCATGGTGCGGATAAAGCTCGAACGGTTGGCAAGGCCAGTCAGCGCATCATGCGCGGCGGCATAGGCGAGCTGGCGCTGCAAGGCGCGCGCATCGGTGAAGTCCTGGAAGACAATGACCAGGCCGCAGAACTCCTGGCGGTCGTTCATGATCGGCGACACCACCTGGCGGATGCTGCAGCGTGTGTCGTCGCGACGGATGAGGACGGCGCGACTGTTCTGGTCGACAGGGCTGGCGCTGCCGAGCGCCGGCCGCGTCATGCCGATCCTTTGCCCGGTTTCTTCGTCCACCGCCCAGTAGACATGGCCAAGCGTCTTGCCGAGCGCCTCTGCGCCAACAACGCCGGTGAGCTTTTCGGCGACAGGGTTCATGAAGGTGATGCGGTTTGCGGCATCGGTGCAGATGACGGCGTCGCCGATCGACTGCAGCGTCACCCTCAGCCGCTCCTTCTCGTCGGCCAGCATTGCCGCCGATACGATGAGGCTTTCCTCGGTTTGCTTGCGCTGGGTGATGTCGGTCAGGCTGCCGATGGCCCTGACCAGCCGTCCGTCCTTGTCGCGTTCGAGCGTCTTGCCGCGGTCGAGGATCCAGACCCAGTGGCCATCCTTGTGGCGCATCCGGAACTCGGCTTCGAAGAACGGTGTCCTGCCCTCCAGATGGGCACGATCGGCTTCGGCGACGTTTTCGCGATCGTCGGGGTGGATCATCGCCAGCCAGCGGTCGGGGTCGCCGTCCAGTTCGCCATCGGCATAGCCCAGCATCTTCACCCAGGTGGCGGAGTAGGTGGTGCCGCCCTTCCGCATATCAAGATCCCAGACGCCTTGTCCGGCGCTGGCCAGGGCAAAATTCCAGCGCGTTTCGGCCTCGGCTATGCGCGCCTCGGATTGCTTGCGCGCATCGATATCCTCGATCTGGGAGACCAGGTAGAGCGGGCTCCCGCTCTTCTCGTCGCGAATGACGGAACCGGCAAGATGGGCCCATACCGGCGTGCCGTCCTTCCTGAGGTAGCGCTTTTCGAAGTGGAAGGCGTTGACGGTGCCCGCCCGCATGCCTTCCATCGTCTCACGGCCGATCTGCACATCGTCGGGATGGGTGATCTGGAAGAAGGTCAGCGCCTCGATCTCCTGCTTGCTATAGCCGAGCATGGCGGCGAAGGCCGGGTTGGTTTCATGGATGCGGCCGTCGAGGCCGACAATGGCGATGCCGATCGCCGAATCCTCCATGGCGCGGCGGAAACGCTGCTCGCTTTCGGCGATCTGCCGGCGGTCGTCCAGTATCCGGTAAATGAACAGGGCGGCGAGAATCAGCGCAACGGCGGCGACCGGCACCGATATCTGCAGGCAGAGTTTCAGCACTTCGGCGCTGACATCGAGCCGCGACAGCAGGAGCGCGACCACGGCAGCGCAAAGCCCTCCGGCCGCAAGCACCAAAGCCACGTGACTGTCAGCCCGCAGGCTTTTTCGCTCTCGTCGCATCACTGTGCATGCCATCCCATGCGCAACACATTTCTGCAAAAAACACTGGATGATCGATTTTAAGGAAAGGTTGCGCCGGAGCCACCGGCAACACGGTGAACCCGCAAACAATTCCCGGCATGATTAAGGATCGGTGATTATTGGGCGATCTTGGACGGCCCGGTCACCAGCGCACGAAGAACCGTCCCCCGAGCGCGCCCAGACCGGCGAGGACGGCGATGGCGAGCGTGTACCAGGTGGCGACGAAAAGCGGAGAATCGTCGAAGCAGTGCGCGGCGTAGAAGGTCGCCGCCAGGCCGCCGGCGAGCAGTCCCGCGACCGCCCCGGCCAACACCGGCCGCGTCGGCGCTCCATAGCGCAGCATCCACAGGAAGACGGCAAGCGGGCCGATTCCGATCAGCGGGATGAAGCCCATGCAGATCATCATGTTGGAGCCGACCATGCGCGTGCTCCACATCGGCTCCGGCACCATGAACAGTTCGAGAGCCACCGCCACGGCCACCAGCAGCGGCGCCGCCAGCATCCAGGCCGCGGCTCTTGCCGTCGAAGCGCCCGGCGTCGACAACGCCCGGACCAGGCCAAAGGCGGTGACGGCGAGCACGATGGTGAACACGAACTTCGCCAGGAACCGCATCGTGTGCATGGCGGTCATGATGTCGGGACGCGGGCCGATGGTGAGAAAGAAGACCAGAGCCGCGATCACCGCCGCGGCTGCCGCCGCCATCAACCAGGCCGAGCGCAGCGGCATCGCCTTGCTGCTTGTGTCGGCGTCGAGTGCCTTGATGAGATCCTCCGTCCTCATGTCACTGCCGCCCGAAGCGCCCCTGCCCAAATCGCTTGGCGATCGCGGCAAGCCCGCGATGCAGCGACACCCGCACCGCCGTCTCGCTGACGCCGAGCCTGGCCGCCGTCTCGCCGATGGAGCGGCCGTCGACCGAGATCGAAGAAACGACGGAACGCTGCGCAGCCGGCAGTCCGTCCAGCGCCCGGTTGATGTCGCGTTCGCTGACGGTCTCGGTTTCCGGCTCGGCAAAGGTCTCGGCGATCTCGTCGATCTCGATTTCGATGCGCCGTCCGCGCCGCCGGAAAGCATCGATCAGCTTGAAGCGGGCTATCGCATAGATCCATGGCAACACCGGCGCGTCCTGGCGCCAGGTATGCCGTTTCACATGAATGGCCAGCAAGGTTTCCTGCACGACATCCTCGGGATCGACCCCGCCCTGTACGATCTTGCGCCTCGCAAAGCCGCGAACCAGCGCGGCGATCCGGTGCAAAAAGTCGGCGTAGGCCCTTTCATCTCCCGCGATCGCGGCCCGCATCAGCCGGGAAAGCTCGGCCTCATCCTTGCCGCTCACAAGAGTTCACTCCCCGATCTTCGCGCCTCGGCACCGATTTGTTACGTGTCCGGCGAAATGATGTCCAAGCCAAAGTGCCGCAAAATCACGAAAGTTTGCGGGAGCGGCGACCGATTGAAGCAGCCGAGCAATGTTGACTACTGCTGTCAGGTATCGATAGGTGCAGCCTGCGAAACCAGAACCACCGAGACTGAGGATGACGCCATGAGATACACGCTCTCCACCCTAGCGGGGGCCACAGCGCTGGCCGTGAGCATGATCGCCGGGCCGGCGATGGCCGCGGATGCCGGCATCATCGTCTACAACGCCCAGCATGAGAGCCTGGCCAAGGAATGGGTCGAAGGTTTCACCAAGGAAACCGGCATCAAGGTCACGCTGCGCAATGGCGGCGACAGCGATTTCTCCAACCAGATCGTCGCCGAGGGCGCTTCTTCGCCGGCCGACGTGTTCCTGACCGAAAACTCGCCGGCGATGACCCTGGTCGAAGCGGCGGGCCTTTTCGCGCCGGTCGACGCCGACACGCTGGCGCAAGTCCCGGCCGAATTCCAGCCGAGCAGCGGCAGATGGGTGGGTGTCGCGGCGCGCAGCACCGTCTTTGCCTACAACAAAACCAAGCTCACGGCCGAAAAGCTGCCCAAATCGATGCTCGATCTCGCCGATCCGAGCTGGAAAGGCCGCTGGGCAGCCTCGCCTTCCGGCGCCGATTTTCAGGCCATCGTCAGCGCGTTGCTCGAGCTCAAGGGCGAAGCCGCAACCGCCGACTGGCTGAAGGCCATGAAGGAGAATTTCACCGCCTACAAGGGCAACGGCACGGTGATGAAGGCGGTCAATGCCGGCGAGATCGAAGGCGGAATCATCTACCACTATTACTATTTCGGCGATCAGGCAAAGACCGGCGAAAACAGCAAGAACGTCGAACTGCATTATTTCAAGAACCAGGATCCCGGCGCTTTCGTCTCGATCTCCGGCGGCGGCGTGCTCGCCTCGAGCAAACACCCGAAGGAAGCCCAGGCGTTCCTCAAATGGGTGACCGGGAAAGGCGGCCAGGACGTGCTGAAGACCGGCACGTCCTTCGAATACGCTATCGGCAAGGACGCGCAGTCCAATCCCAAGCTGGTGCCGCTGGCCGACCTGCAGGCGCCGAAGGTCGATCCGGCGACACTGAACTCCAAAAAGGTGACGGACCTGATGACGGCAGCCGGCTTGCTTTAGGCTGGGTTCGTCCTAAAAGGGCAACGATTGCGCTCCTGCCGGACTTTCCGCAGGAGCGCTCTGTTTTCGAGATGGCATTGTCCATGACAACACATTGCGTTTCCGGCCGCGCCTGCGGCGCCCCCGCCCCGGCGGCAGTGGCGCGGTCGAGCTGATGCAAACTGCGGTCGATCTCGCACGTTCAGGCCAGACAGTCGGGCGGTCCCGCCGGAAGCCCATGTCCTGGATCGCGCTTGCCGCCATAGTTGTCTCGCTGCTGTCGCTGCTGCCGCTGGCGTTCATCATCTGGATCGGTGTGCAGATCGGCTGGGACACTGCTTCGGCCCTGGTCTTCCGGCCGCGCGTCGGCGAACTTCTGGTCAACACCGTGCTTCTGGTGGCGCTCACCGTGCCGATCGCCACCGTGCTGTCGGTGACGCTGGCATGGCTGACCGAGCGCAGCGACCTGCCCGGCGCCCGCCTGTGGGCTTGGCTGTCGGTGGCGCCGCTCGCCATCCCCGCCTTCGTGCATTCCTACGCCTGGATCACCATGGTGCCGACCTTGCACGGCCTGTGGGCCGGCGTGCTGGTCTCGGTTCTCGCCTATTTCCCGTTCCTCTATCTGCCGCTGGCGGCGGCTCTGCGCCGGCTCGATCCTGCTTTGGAGGACGCAGCCGCAGCACTCGGCCTTGGACCATGGCGGGTGTTTTGGCGTGTCGTGCTGCCGCAGCTGAGACTGGCCATTTGCGGCGGCGCGCTGCTGGTCGGCCTGCATCTGCTGGCCGAATACGGCCTCTACGTCTTCATCCGCTTCGACACTTTCACCACGGCGATCGTCGACCAGTTCCAGTCGACCTTCAACGGTCCCGCCGCCAACATGCTGGCCGGCGTCCTGGTGACTTGCTGCTTCGTGCTGCTCGCGCTGGAGGTGCTGGTGCGCGGCGAGGAACGCTATGCCCGCGTAGGCTCGGGTGCCGCGCGCCGCCAGCAGCGCACCAGGCTCGGTCGCGCCACCCTGCCCTGCCTGGCTCTGCCTGCCATCGCCACGCTTCTCGCCATCGGCGTGCCCTTCGTCACCATCGGCGGCTGGCTGGTCGCCGGCGGCGCCGATGTCTGGCGTTTGGACGAGATCGGCCTGGCGCTTGGCCAGACGCTGTTCCTGGCGCTGGCCGGCGCCTTGCTTGCGACCATCGCCGCCATGCCGATGGCCTGGATCTCGATCCGCGCGCCGGGACCGCTGCAGCGGCTGCTCGAAGGCTGCAACTACATTGTCGGTTCGCTGCCCGGCGTGGTCATCGCGCTGGCCTTGGTCACCATTACCGTGCGCATCGCCATGCCGCTCTACCAGACGCTGTTCACAATCCTGGTCGCCTATGCCCTGATGTTCCTGCCGCGCGCCTTGATCAGCCTCAGAGCCTCGATCGCACAGGCGCCGGTCGAGCTCGAACGCGCCGCCGCCAGCCTTGGCCGGCCGCCGCTGAAGGCGCTTTGGTCGACAACGATTCGCCTGTCGGCGCCGGGGGCTGCGGCCGGGATGGCGCTGGTCGCGCTCGGCATCATGAACGAGTTGACCGCCACCCAGATGCTGGCGCCCAACGGCACGCGCACGCTGGCCATGGCGTTCTGGTCCTATAGCGGCGAGATCGACTATGCGTCGGCCGCCCCTTACGCCTTCATCATGGTGACGATGTCGCTGCCGCTGACCTGGCTGCTCTATGTCCAGTCGAAACGGATGGCCGGGCGATGAGCTTTCTCGAAATCAGTGGCCTCACCAAGCACTACGGCCCGGTCGCAGCCCTTGCCGGCATCGAGCTCAGCGCCGCAAGCGGCAGTCGCACCGCGATCGTCGGCCCGTCCGGCTGCGGCAAGACGACGTTGCTGCGGCTGATTGCCGGCTTCGAGGCGCCCGACCAGGGCCGCGTCGTGCTCGACG
>NZ_AYVK01000028.1:0-80110 GCF_000503155.1 Mesorhizobium sp. LSJC285A00 | reverse complement strand
AAAACAGGCCGCATGAGGCCAGAAATGAAACTCCGGACTCTCCATTGAACTGGAGGGAACAAGGGTCCCAGGTCACTGCCGGTGCGCGTGCAGCTGGTCGAGCGGTCGAGCAGATTAAGGAGCTGGATCTCAAGCTGCGTATGCCGAGGGCAGTGTCCCGCGAGGGAATGGGACGGACTATATGCGGCCTTGTGAGACCCGATACAGCACGACCAGCTCCGGCTCGGCCAGTGCGGGCAGATCCTTGAAACCCTCAAGGGATACACTGCCAAGCTCTGCAAATTACACATCCTGATCCTAGATCAGGGCGGTCTTGCTCGCGCGACGACAAGTAGCGGTCAACATCGACGTATGGGCCTTCATGTAGCGGCCCAAAGTTGGGATCGGACCAAAAACCGCCCGAGGCTCTAGCTATCGGTGGGGTGAACGTTCAGAGGCAGGTGACCGACTACAAGCTGGTTCGGCGGTAAACTGAGATATGACCTTTCGACTCATTGGTAAACGCACTCCTCGCCCAATCTCCCCAACGCTCCGTTAGTCCTAGCCCAACGCACTCGGCCATGGTATCGAGCTCCTGGTGATAAACATACCGAACGCGTTGTGGTAAACGTGTGACCGATGCGCCAGAAAACCAGAGGATTGTTGAAATAAAGTGCTGGTTTATCGGATCGTGGAGCACCGCATTGACAAATGTATTCTCATGATCAACGAACATCGCAGTAGTTTTCTGGCCGCTGACAAAACCATCCAAGGATGGAACGCGCACTTCTATTACTACAACCCCGTTCTCTTTTAGCGCCTCCGCAGCCGATCGAAGGCAAGCTATTTGCTCTTCGCGCCTGGAGAGCAGGGTGAATGTGCCATAAACACAATAGACCAGATCGTAGCGGTGCTCTGAGCTGAAATCGGCAATGTCCCCCTTCCAGGCTTTGATCAGATCGGTACGCTTGGCGAGAAGTTCTAACATGCTGTCCGAATTGTCGATGCCTTCGACCTTGACCCCGCGCTCGCTCAACGGCACCGCCACGCGCCCATTGCCAACACCGAGCTCAAGAGCACACCCTCCTCTGGAAAGTCTCTCAAGAAAGGCAGAAGTTTCGTCTGCCTCCGCGACTTTACCTAATAAGTTGGTAAAACGCTCATATGTAGAAGCCACGCTCTCGTCATATGCAAAAGCGTCATACATGCTCGTTCTCCTGTATCTTTGTTTAAACGTCCTGTTTCGTCAGCCAGACATGACTCGTGTTTCATTATGTATTTTCGCCACGACTAGACTTCTCATTCGTTTCATTTACCTAGCGACGCAATATCGGTATCACAAGTGACATTGAGGCGAATTGGGCACATATCGCTCTGTCTCCGTTAATAATCTTCATCTTCACTCCACGAACTTGACGGATTCAGGATAGTCCGAGATGTTATTATAGGTCTGCGTTATTTCGTCGTCTACGTTTATGTCCTTAATTGCCTCAATGCTGGCCCATGCGCCGGATTCTTCATCCGCCCAAACCGTTTGTGCATTAGGTCTCAAAGAATGGTTCACTAACGAAGCCAGACCAAAAACAACATACCGGGCTATAGGGTCAATTTGGATATTTTTGTCGAGACGAACGAAGTAATATTCAAGTATCCCAGTACGATCTATAAGGCTTGCTTCACGATCATAGAATGACCATGTTGGAGCGCGCTCGATTAGATCTCCAGCCTTGAATGGGATATTGGCGAATAAGCCACGACCTTTTCCGGGAACTTTCTTGACATAAAGAGCATTGCTACGATCAAAGACCCTATCGACCATCGTGTCTGCCTTCTCAATGCTGAGCTTGGAGCATTTCCATGGAGGAGAGCGATCGTTAAGCTTCCGGCCGTGATTCACCAGCAATGCTGGCTTTAAAGAAGTCGACGCCGGGTGTTGATCGCGGCTCGCCTACGAGGCTCACTGTTCTCGCCGCAAACCTCCTCCTCCGCGGAGCTACTATTGAGGCCTAGTCCAAATCCAAGTACACTTCGCCACTACGCGTCCCATGGCCCGTGAGAACGGGCACCTCCTTGCGCTAAGGAACACATCGCAGGGAATCGGCAGGGCGCGTCTTCTAAAGGACGACATTCTAAAGATCCATTTCACAAGTTGTTCTCCGAAAGCGAATATAGCTTGTTATCAAGCTCGTCATACCTACCAATATGCGTGGGTAATGTTATCTGCCAACCCAGCCCTTACCGTACTCCAACCAACGCTGATGCCGAAGTACGGGAGTACATGACTGGCGGTTTGTCGACCGACGACGGTTCAAGCGTGCTTGATCGCTGGATCGATACCTTGCTGAAGCTGGCCGGCCAAATCTGCATCGCGGCCGGAAATACGAGCCAAGAGCGACCAGAGGCGCCAAACTACCTGGGTTATATGATGGGCCGCATTTGCCGGTTCACGTATCGTTTCCCAAGGTTTGGACCAGGTACTCGAATGAGGGTCTAAGGTCAGCGAACATGCCGCACCAATATAGGCGGCCCCCTTACGTCGCGCCTTAAGCATGAGCCGCAGGCCGACTGCGCCCGTTACGACAGCATCAGGAGGGGATAGGCGTCAGCACGAGCCACCGAGGATCGTCGGCGATCTCCTGTCGGCGGAGATTGCGGGAAGCAGGCGCGCTCCATCAAATACCAGCTGACCGTAGCCAAGCTGCCGCTCGCCAAGGAGATCGAGGATCTTCGATTTCTCCGACACGCCGGTCAACGAGGCCCTCGTCCGCGAGCTCGCCAACGGCACCTTCGTCGCCGACCAGCGCAATGCCGTGCTCATCGGTGGCACCGGAACCGGCAAGTCGCATCTGGCGATCGCCATCGCGCGTGCCTTGATCCACAACGGTTCACGCGGCCGCTTCTCAACGTCGTTCTCGTTAACCGGCTCGAGACGGAGCACCGAAACGGCAAGCAGGGACGTATCGCTGACTACCTCACCCGCCTCGACTTCGTCGTCCTCGACGAACTCGGCTATCTTCCCTTCGCGCAGGCCGGCGGGCAGCTTCTCTTCCATCTCTTCCGCCGGCTCTACGAGCGCACCTCCATCATCGCCATCACCAACCTGGCATTCGGCGAATGGCCCAGTGTCTTTGCCAGCGATGCCAAGATGACGACGGCGCTGCTCGACCGGCTCACCCATCATTGCGAGATCATCGAGACCGGAAACGAGTCCTGGCGCTTCAAGAACCGCGCCTGTCGGACCTCTACAGAAAACCGCCGAAACATCCGCGCTCGCCGGGCTGCGCAACCCCCGACCAGCTTCGCCCGGCGAGTGCCGCTCATCGCGCTTTGCAAGGGGGGCTCAATTTCGGACGCCGATCTGGAGTGCGCCCCTGAGGGTGGACAGTGATCACGCTGCTGTTTTGCCAACCTGCCGGATGTGTTGATCCTCGAACTGTTGCAGGCTTAGATAGCCGAGCGCCGAATGAGCCTGCGGTTGTTGTAGACGTCTTCAATGAAGCGAGGAAGGTGTTCAGTGACGTCCTCGAAGGTTTCGAAAGCCGTCGGGTAGACGGCTTCGACCTTAACTCGAGCGCGCGATGCCCATCAGTCGGCATCCTCAGCGACGGAGATGCCGCGGGGCCGGTAACGACGGATGTAGTCCCATAAGCGCTAACTTTACACCAAGACGACGCTTCTTGCAGCGGCGGATTGGCTTTTGCGCCGTCTTGGTGGGTCGCAGACGTGACGAATGATTTCAGTGACGCGGGTGAGGATTTTTCCCGGCCGCATCACCATCAGTATGGCGTTGAGGATTTCAGAACGCAGGAGACTATGCAGCCTCCAAAGAGACAGCGATTGCGCCGTGCGTGGTTTGGTCTTCACAGGGGGGAGAGTCGAGAACGTCGGTGACGGCCTCGTCGATCATCAGCGCCAGGATCAGGTGGGCCGTCAGCCAGCTNGGGAGAGTCGAGAACGTCGGTGACGGCCTCGTCGATCATCAGCGCCAGGATCAGGTGGGCCGTCAGCCAGCTTCGAGCGAGCCGCTCATCTCGCGCGGGAAGCTTATGGATGCCCATTCCGCTCTTGAGCCGCTTGAAGGCGAGTTCGACCTGCCAGCGCAACCGATAGGTCTGCAGAACCTCGTCGGCCGTCAATTCATGGGCCGGGACCGAGGTCAGCAGCATGACGAAGCCCGCGGCAATGAGGGTCATCGGCTGCAGCCTGTTGGAGCAGCGGCGCTGATTGCCCCGCTTTGCCGCCTTCTGGGCCTTTTGCGTGGCCTTCTCATCCTTGCGCTTGACGATGAGCCTTGTCGGCAAGGGCGGCTTGCCTCGTCCCTTGCGACCCGAATGCTCCACGAGCACGTTCATCTCGCAAACCTCACCAGGCTGCATGGGCTCATAGATGGCGTTCCAGTCGACCCGTTGCCCGTCGGGCGTGGTCAGCCGAACACTGGTCCAGCCCGTGCGCACGATGAAGTCGGCACCCGCCGACACCACCTTTTCAAGGGACGGAGCGCGGGCGTAGGCGCGATCGACAACAACAATGTCGCCTTGGCGTAGCGGAACACGCAAGAAGCTTTCACCCCCGCGCACGTCGCTGATCTCCAGATGCGTGAAGCGTGCGAGCGCCGGTTCGTAGGTGGCATGCAGCCGCCAGTCCGTGCCGGCACTGCCAGGGCGCGAGATCGAACTGCTATCGACAACGCGCAACCGGCGCCCCGTCGGCGCGGCGCTTTTGGCGCAAGCCTTTTGGAGCAAGGCGCCGGCAAGGTCGCCGAGCCAATCGGCGGCTGCGCGCAAGCGCTTCAAAAGAGCGACGTCGGAAAGGCTCGCAATCTCGTTCACCCCGGCCCAGGCGGCAGCAGTGCGCAGGCTCATCGCGCCGGGGCCATAGGCCAACGCCAAGCGCAGCAATGTCGCTGCGTCCGCAACATTGCGACGACGCACCAGCGCTCCCGTCGCCCGCGCCGTCGCATCAAGGTCAAGCGATTGCGACAGCCTCGATATCAGAGCCTGCCAGTCGGTTTCGATCGAATCATTCGTTCGCATCTGGCCGAGGAATCACATCTCGATTCCACCAGTCCACACTTAAGTTAACGCCTATGGGATGTAGTCCCTCTTCTCGGCGGCGGTGCGCTTTTCAGAGCCCCTTTAGAAACTCCAGTTCCAGAGCCTGCTTGCCAACGAGCCGCTCAATGGCCGGGATCCGGGCCTCGTATTCCTGTATAACGTCGGCGGCCTGCGCATCGTCATCCAAGGCTGCCTTCCTCATATTTGCGTACCAACGCGGATCAGGTTTCGGGTGACGTCGTGCCGTTTCGCCAACCCGTGAAGTGTCTCGCCTGACAGATATTCCTGCGCGACCTTCTACGACGGGTTTCGCGAGTTGGCGCGGCGCTTTCCGTTCCAGACCATCCACGACGTGGCGCTGATGCTGGACCGCGAGCGAGCCGGGCGCCACGCCAATCCCATGGGGGCGTGATCGACAGCCAGTCGGTCAAGGCTCGCAGGCGGAAACAGGACGGCGAGAAGATTGTCGGCCGCAAGCGCCACATCGCCGTCGATACGAATGGGCGGCTGTTGATGTCAACCTCACCCCCGCGACATCTCCGACAGTGCCCCGTGGTCGAGATCGTCCGCCGATCCGATGACAAGGAGAGCTTCGAAGGCTTGCCCCGCCGCTGGGTGGTCGAGCGAGCCTTCGGCTGGATGGCGCCGCCTCGTGCGCGACTACGAGAAGCGCATCGACGTTTGCAAATTCATCCGCAGAAACGCCCATCCCCGATTTTCAAAACATGGGTAATCGCGCGCGCGAGTCGCCCTGATGACCGGAAGCGGTCGCAAGATTGAAGAGCGGGTGGTTGTTTCCCGATAAGATGGAAGTACGGGCTCACGGCTGGATGCCGGGCCCAAGCATCGACCGGAGAACAACCATGTGTGAATATATCGGTCTCGACGTGTCGTTGAAAAGACGGGATTTCTGTGCGGCGTGGCGGCAAGCGGGTCTGGCGCGGCAAATGCCCCTCCGATCCGAGCCCGGTGGCGGAACTAAGCGGGCGGCAGGGGGCTGAGCGGGTGGTGTTCGAGACCGGTCCTTTGTCGGTGTGGTTCCATCACGCATTGCGCGCGGAAGGGCTTCCGGCGATCTGCATCGACGCCGGGCATGCCAAGACCGCGCTCGACATGGCGCCGAACGAAACGGACGCCAACGATGGCCGATGGCTTGGCGCATCTGGCCCAGGTCGGCTTCTATCGCGAGGTACGGGTAAAGGGCTATGACAGCATGCTGATCCGCACGCTGGTGGCCGCCCGGACCAGGCTGGTAAGGATCACCACCGAACTCTCAAACCAGATCCGCGGGCTCATGAAGACGTTCGGGCTGGTCGTTCCCTGAGCAAAGGCGGCAAGTTCGAATATAATATCCAGCGCCTGCTTGTCGGTCAGGGAGAGCTTGCGCGTATCATCCTGCCGGTTCTTGAGGCTTGGCGCAGCGTGCGCACCCGCGCCGCCGAGCTTGGACGGCAGCTTATCGCCAGCGCACGACAGAGCGAGGCCTGTCAGTTGCTGATGTCGATCCCAGGGGTTGGCGCGGTCACCGCAACCGCGTTCACGACCGCCATCGAGGACTTGGCGAACTTCAAGAAGTCGCGTTCGGTCGGCGCGTGGCTGGGACTGACCACTCGTCGCTACCAATCTGGCGAAGTCGATTATGACGGCCACATCTCCCGACGCGGCGACGCTCATCTGAGGGGACTGCTTTACTGAAGCAGCAACCGTGATCCTGACGCGCACCTATGCCGAAAGCGAGCTGCGCGCCTCGGGGGTGAAGCTGCGAGAGAGGATCGACTTCAAGCGTGCGGCCGTCGCCGTTGCGCGCAAGCTGGCCGTCATCATGCACTCTATGCTGAAATCCGGCGAGCTGTTTAAACGGGCAACCAGCGCCATGACCTGACACCGCAAGCTCACATGCGCCTGCCCCGAGGCGTGCCGAGGCGTCCCTGCCGGGACGTAGGGCGAGCCATTCCGCAGAGGCCGTTGCACCTTCGAGGCAATATGCCCCGAGCGTACGTTCCAAACCTTGGAAGGCTCACCCGCGAAGCCCCATCATGCGGCGACTTCATGTCGACCGCGAAGACGACACTGCTCCCAGCAAACGACCAACGACCCCCTCGACGTCCAAAAAAGACTTGCATTTTACGGCGCGACTAGACGACCGACTCTAACCCATTCAGCGTCCGATGAACATCCGCACCCACCGAATTCTTGAGACGCTCCGTGTCACACTTCCGGAACCAAAACGTTGCAACAGATCCTTCAAATAACTTTACGGGATCTTAGCGGTCACAGACTGCTGAGCATGGTACCTTCACCGCAAGGTCTGAGGAGGCACGCATGATGGGCGCCTGTCTACGCTCAGCCCGCCGAACAGCACGCGAGGGCAGCCGAGGCCAATGGCAAGGAAAGCGCTTATCCTGGTTGAATGCACGAGTAGCAATGGGCCGCTGTACCTGAAAGCGGCCCAGCGTCTTGGTCTTCATCCGATTGCCCTGTCGGCCGATCCAACTCGGTACGACTATCTTGCGGCGGAAGGCGTTGAGGCAATCCGGGTCGATACGGACAATCTTGATGCGCTGATCCGCGAATGTTCCTGGCTGGGCGCGAACTATGCCATTGCTGGCATTACGAGCCCCAATGAGTCAGTCTGTGCGACGGTTGGCAAGCTCTGTCGGCATTTCGATCTACCGGGACCGAACCCTGCATCCATCGACCGATGCTGCGACAAATTCACTCAACGTCGACTCCTCGCCCAGGCTGGCGTTCCAATACCTGCTTACCGCTTGGCCACGGATGCGACGGAAGTTGAAAGCACTGCCGCGGAGATCGGCCTGCCGGTGGTTGTTAAGCCAGCCGTAGGCAGCGGCAGCATCGGTGTCCGATTGTGCCGCACGACCGATGAGGTAGTCCAACACACGAACTATCTGTTGGGCGGACAGTTCATATGGCGGTCCGGTCTGAGGATACTGGTCGAAGAATTCGCACAAGGCCCCTTTTATGGTGCCGATATAATGGGAGATGAGGTGATCGCGATCTACGCCGCTGAGTTAGGCCCCCCCCCACATTTCGTATTTCGTGAGTGCACCTACCCAGCACTGCTGAGTGACGACGAGCACGAGCGTATCGCCGATATTTCGCTGAGCTGTTTGCGCGCTCTCGACCTTGGCTGGGGGCCAACGGGCATTGAACTTCGGTGGACGATGCGTGGCCCAGTCGTCATTGAAGTCAATCCGCGCCTTCATGCCGGGTCAACTCCCCAACTGGTTCATCTGGCTTACGGTGTTGATCTCATCTCTGCGCACATCAATCTTGCCATCGGCGAGGAATGGAATTTGCGCAAAAGACATTCGCGCACTGCAACCGCGCGGTTCCTGGTTCCTGATCGCGATGGCATACTAGATTGGATCGATGGCGGCAGCCGGGCGGCTGCCGTACCTGGCGTAGCCGAAGTCAAATTCTATGTTGAACCCAAGACCCAGATAGTCAAGAAAGGCGATTACCGAGACTCGATCGGACGTGTCATCGCCGCTTCGCCCACCCCTGCTCGGACCGCAGCGATACTTCAGCGTGCCATCGAGTTGATCGACTGGTCCATCACACCATTTCCGACACTTGGCGAATAGGAACAATCTGCGGGTTCGAGATGAATGCACGCTCGTCACCCAAAGGAAGATCTCGCTCACCGGCCTCGAAAACGGCGTTCAACGGATCGGAAGGGATCATGGCCTTGCCTATAAGAAAGAGGAGAAGACAGATGCATGGTGTTCTCAGCTGACAGGCGCTGCTGCAAGCATGCTAACCTCATTTAGATGACAAGCGCTCACTGGTGCACCTTTAGGCTGGCGATGCGAAGCGACCAAGTGGCGTAGCATGCGCCAGCCAGAGCATCTGCAGTGACGGCCAAGCGCGCTTGCCGGTCGACGGCCCGTATGAGACCTGCGCGGCAGGTGGCCGCGAGACCCCGACGGACCACCGGGTGAAGCGCCAGTGCTGGCCAGCCAGAGCGCCTGTCAGTGAGCGATTCGTACGATCTCCCAGCTCGGGTGAGCCTATCGCAATCCGAGGAGATCAGCATACGCCATTTCACGCAGGTTTGGACTGGGGCGGCGCAAGCCATGCCCTGTGCGTTATTGACGGCGCGGGCCAGGTCATCGTCCGTTTCGATGTCCGTCACGATGCGGCTGGGTTGGTCACATGGTCGCCCGGCTCAAGTGCGGCGGCCAAACTGCCCATCGCCATCGAGCAACCGTCGGGTCTGACCGTCGATACCTTGGTCGAGGCCGGGTATACCGTGGTCCCGATCCATCCGAACGTCGTCAAGGCCTGCAGGCCGCGCTACCGCGCCGCCGGTAGCAAAAGCGATCCGGCCGATGCCTTCATGTTGGCCGATATCTTGCGCACCGACGGACATCGTTTCCGGGCTATTGTGCCGGTCTTCGATGATTTCAGGGCGTTGCGCGCCCTGGCCCGCGGCCGCGACGACCTGGTTGGCCCAGCGTGTCGCATTGGCCAACCAGCTCCGCAATCTGCCCGAAGGCTTCTGGCCGGGGCAGGCGCCATTTTCGCCGCCATCGACAGCCCGATCGCGTGCGCCCCCGTCGGCCGCTATCCCATCCCCGACCGCGCCAGCCGCCTGGGCGAGAAACGCCTGGCCAGCTTCATGGCGCCCGGCTATCGCCTGCCAATCTCTTGGCCCGACTGCGAGCCGCCCCGATAGGGCTGGCCGGTAACGCCCAGGCCGACGCCAAAGATGAGCTCGCCGAAACATTGGTTGCCTTTCTCAAACGCCTCGTCTGCGAGATCGCCAAGCTGTCCTCGCACATCGAGCACGCCGTCGCCCAATTGCCCGACGGCGAGATCGTCATGTCCTTCCCGCGCGCAGGCCGCATCTGCGGCGCCGCCCAGATCCTCGCTGAGCTCGGCGACGTGCGCGAGGACCAACGTGCCGCCGAGGCCGGCGTCTGTCCGCTGCCCCACGCCTCCGGGGAAAGCCGAGGCGTTGTGTTCCGATGGGCCTGCAAGAACCTGAGATTGGCGCTCACCTGCTTTGCCAAGAACTCCCGTCTCGCCTCCGCTGAGCCAGGCCGTCACCCGCAAAGATGGGCCGGCCCCAATCGATCTCGATGCCCCGCAACTTGTGGGGTCCGTGTCCGACATAAGCGTCCGCTCCCGCATCAATCAGTCGCTGCGCAAAAGATTGTTCGTAATCAGGCGTCTCCTCGCTCCCATTCCCGGGCTGGTGACAATGATCTGTGACGATGCAGAAGTCGGAGAACCGCTTGCCCCGACGACGACCTGGGTTGGATCCTTTGGATGCTCGGGCCGTTCCGCCGAGGGCCCTGAGACTGCAGGCGGAGCTGATCGACCGCCCGGGCGGGAGTCGGGTAACGCATCGCGTATCTGCCTCAAGCTCTCGACTTCTCGGGCGGGACCACGATGCCTTGCGCCAAACGAAGGGCGTTGAGTCCGGGTCTGCCTGGCGCTTCCCCGGCGGGATCGCCCGCCCGAGACATAGGCGTGAACGATGTAGCAAGCGACAGCAAGGCCACGCGACCGCGTGCGGTTTCCAAAAAGCGAGCGGCGCCGGCTTGGGCGAGATTTTCACCCGCCCGTGCATGGATGATCCCGCTCTGATCGAGCACTTGGCTCGTCTCGCGCATGCCTTCAAGCCCCCAGTCAAGCGTATGGTTGTTTGCGCGACTCATTAGATTGAACCCCATCGCCTTCAAGTCAGGCCCGATCTCAGGCAGGCTGACGTGAAACGCACCGCCATACTCAGCCTGCGGACTTCCTTTGAAGGATCGGATATCAAAGATGTTCATTTCCATGTTGCCAAACGTGACATCTGCATCTTGAAGAATCTTGACGATCTCGCCGAAGCCGGATGATGTTGCCCTTTGGTCACCGCCCGCGACACGATGAGATCACCAACTGCTACCATCTTGAAGCCATCCGCCAACGTTCGTTGCAGTCGAGCCCAACACATCGTAGCCAGCACCCTGGCCCGCCCGATCATCATCGTGATGGGTTCCCATAGGTATCTGCTTCATCTCTTCTCCTTGCCGGATTGGCATTTGATGTTCACTGGCCAAGCCATAAGAGCGGCAGGCAGCGACGACTGCAGCTTATTGAATAGGCAGTCCGCCAGGGACAAACTCGTCGTCCTTGCGACTGGGCTGACCTCGAAGAGCGTCGCATGCCGGAGCGGGAGCTTGAGCCACCGCCCCCGGGACGATGGGAAGAAGTATTGTGGAAGGATACTTTGCCGAGTGGTAGATCCTGTTGATAGACTGGGCTCCGGCGGGCATGCTACCGAGGGTGATATGCGGAATGGGATTGGTCGCACCGATGGTTAGTTCAAGGCTGTGCCCTTGCCTGACGACGTGAGCGATGGGCGAAATCAACGACATCCGGAGTTGGTAGACTTCACCCGGCACAAGTTTCTCAGATTTTCGAAACGAATGCACCACCTCGTCAACATATGTGCGGTCTTCGTCGATCGCTCGGAGCGAAGCCCGCAGCAGGCCTGATTGAAGGAAGAGCACCGTGCCGTCGGGACCGACATCTTTCAATGTGAGTTGGACGTCGGCGTCGTCGCCATTATCGATGCTGAGATAAAGCGCGACTTCCGGATTTCCAAGCAACACCATATCCGAGGTGTCGGGGGCTGTTCGGTAATTGAGCACGCCGCTGGGATGAGGCCGAAGCTGGAATTGCTGATTGGTTCCGGGAGCGAGTTCTGCTCCGGCGGGGTACAGGTACGCGCGGGATCCCTCGTTGGGGCTTGCGCCCGGCTTCTCGGGCGAGATCTTTGCGTCGCCCGTAAGATAATAGGTGCGACGCTCCACTTTCGGGTCTGGCCACGTGTTGTGACAGGTCACCCACCCCTCTACCGCCTTCTTCGGACTTCCCTCGGGCTGCTGAATTTCCCAATAGACAGTAACGGGCGGCTCGTTTTCTACTCCGTTCTTGACCCCTTTCACCCAGCGATCAAGGAATTTCATTCGCTCCTTGTCTACAATGCCATAGCCGCGCGGCCCGGGTCCAAAGCTCCCATGATCACCGTTCATCAGCACAAGCTTCTTGTTCTCGACATGTTGCATGAAGTGCGTAAACACTCGGACGTTTGCCATTGCGGCGCCACCGTACTGCTCCTGCCAGGCTCCAATGATCATGCTGGGCACAGTGACTCTGCCCATAAGATCCTTGCTGACCAAAGTCTGAGAATCCCACCATTGATCCTTTAGTGGGTGCTTCCGGACCGCGTCAAAAAGAGAATTTTTGACTACCTGCCTATGGCTGCCACGAATCTTGGTGCATTCTGTGTCGCCCCGCTCGGTGCGCCATTCTACACCGGCATTTCTGCCAAACTGATTTCTAATCTGCCATTCTCCCTCTGCCAGCGGGAGAATTCCGCCCGGATAAAACTGAAACTCATAGCCGTCCCCGAACCCACTCGCGACGATCGCCCGCAAATGTGGAGGTCGCTCCGCCGCAACCCAAAACTGCGGCATCCCCGCCGATGAGTTGCCGACCATTCCGACATTGCCATCGCTCCAGGGCTGGCTGGCAATCCATTCTATCAATTCGGCACCATAAGGTCCGCCCTTGATCATTTGCTGTTCATGCCAAACGTCGATAACGCCTTCCGAGCACCCGGTTCCGGGTAGATTGGCGCCCACGAAGGCATACCCGGCATCAATGAATTCCTTCGCGACTTCGAAAGGAGTCGAGTTAGCTGCATATGGATCATAAAGGAAAACCGTCGGATAGCGACCCGACTTCTTCGGACGGTGTGAGATGTAAGCGAGGCGCGTTCCATCCTTCATACTCACGTAGGCGATATCGCGAATTACATCCGCCTCATTGAAATCTGCTGCTTCTGCCGTTCTCATGCTCACCTCTAATATTATGGAAAGAGCTTTATTCGCATTTGGCGCCAGGCGGCCATGCCCTCATGTTGCCGTGCTAAGCTCCACTGTGATCCCCAACCCGCATCACCGCGTTGTCTCTGGGCAACTTTATGACTCAATATGCGTGCTCAGCAGGCACGCTTTGCGCATATCAATGCTCTGTTGGCGCAGGAAATCTGCGTTTATCCCTTCTATGCGCAGTTGCGCGTTGCCTGTTTGTGAGAAGATATTTCAGGCGATCATGAATGGCCGCTTCCAACCGACTTGTTCTTCGATCTAGGTGTTTGCGGGTGAGTTGAAGGGTTGAAGGCCTAAGCCTTCTGAACGGGCGATCCAGATTTGAACACGTTCGGGTCGGGCATGTTGACGACGAATTCGACAATGCCAGGTCGCGCCCGACGCGCCTCCAAGTGCCCTGCTGGGACTTGCCAGTGATGAAGTCGATGCGGCTCTCGAAGCCGCAATGCTGGCCAAGCCGCGTCTGTGCATGCCGATAAAGCCGCTCGCATGGCGACCGTTGCATCGCCGTTTCCCGGCCAGATCGCAAACGCCTCGCAGCTTGGCAACGATGCTATACCGTTGAAAACACGCCATCATTTCCTCTTTCTGCGCGCCAAGGTGTTGTTGCCATGGCGGAAGCGCCGGTCTCTGACGGCCGGGCATCGCCGATTATCGAGGCATGGCTCAGCCGAATCGAGATGATGGCGTCCTCGCCGAGTTCCGTCTTCGCCGGCATTGGCATCGATGCGGGTAGAATAGAAGACAGGGTCTTGCATCTTGAGGGGCGAGGAGGTCAGCGCCTCAAGTTGCTTATGCTCTTTTTGAGTGCCGCCGATGAGGCGCACCGACGCCATGCCGTTTCCATAGCGATCGAGCGCGTTCTTAGCCGCCTCAAGCAGATATTGATCGTCGGCCAGACACAGATAGGCACACTCCAGCGTCATCGCCTGCTGCCGCTCTCTCGCGCACCTCGTCGGGGCGTTTAGATGAAGCTCGCCCGAGCGGTGCTTATCCGCGCGAGCGAAGGACCCCAGCTATGACGACACGGCCCGACGTGATACGAGTCAGCGTCAAGCACACCCTTTTATTCAGGATCGCCAGCGAACACGCGCGGCCTTCGCGCTGCCCAGGGGGTCGCCTCCTCCAAATCGCGTGCGACACGGACCAGCGTGGCCTCATCACCGAAGCGGCTCACGATCTGAATGCCGATCGGCAGCCCGTCGGCGCTTTGTGCTAAAGGCAATGATACTGACGGCTGCCCGGTAATGTTGAATATACCCAGCTGCGAGTAGAGCGCAGCATCAGCTTTCATGAAATCCTCTGCAGAAATGGTCGGATCAGTCGTGCGATGAACGCCATCCAGTGGCAAAGCAACGGTGGGCATAGTCGGCGTAACAACGACATCGAAAGAATGTAGCGCTTCGCCTACTTGCAGCCTCATTATCCGGAGATCCTCATGAAACTCCCGAGCATGGGACAGCGGCAAATTCTTTCCATATTCAGCAAGCTTAAGAGTAACTGGCTCCAAGGTCTCGGCGTTGAGACTGCGGCCCATAGCCTGAGCCGAAGTTTCGAGTGAACCACTGCTGAGGCTCGTCAATCCGACAAATATTCTGTAGACGTCCTCGACTTTATAAGGTGCATCGATATCGATTAAGGTGTGTCCCATTTCTTCCAAAAGGCGGACCGTAGAGTCGACTGCATGCATGACGTCCGGCTCGATATCAACGGCACCCCAACGCGTCCTTGCAACACCGATCCGCAAGGTGCCGGTCGGCTGGGATAGTTCACTTACATAGGTGCGATCAGGCTGGACAATGATAAACGGATCACCAGGGTGCGAGCCGGAAAAAACATCCAGAGCTGCTGCCATGTCGCGAACGGTGCGGCACATAACGAAGTTGCGGGCCAGACCGAACCATGGGTCCTGCTGTTCCGGGCCGCCGGAGATGCGGCCGCGCGAGGGGTTCAGACCGAGGAGGCCACAGAACGATGCGGGTACACGGATCGAGCCACCCCCGTCGCCGCCGCTGGCAATCGGGACGATCCCCGCAGCGACAGCCGCCGCGGAGCCCGCCGTGGAGCCCCCTGTCGTCCGACCAAGATTCCACGGGTTGCGGGTGACCCCACACAATGCGGACTCGCTACTCCCGATCCCCAGTTCGGGCGTGGTCGTGCGACCCAAGACACGCAGCCCTGCCGCGCGCGCGCGCTGAATGAAGTAGCCGTCCACAGTCGGCCGATTGCCGACGAAGAGCCGACTTCCGAACTCCTGAAGCCGCCCGGCCTCCGTTGCCCCGGTGTCCTTGCGCAGAAATGGCACACCGGAAAATGTCCCCGAGTCTGACCCGGGCACAGACTCAGCATCGTCATAGAACTCGACCACGGCGTTGATGGTGGGGTTGATGCCGTCGTGAGCTTCACGCGCCAAACGGACAAGTTCGATGGCAGTGATCTCGCGTCTGCTTACCAGTTGCGCGAGCCCAGTGGCGTCGTGGGTGGCATATTCACGCAGCTTCATGCATTGTTCCCCTAGTCATCAGTGATTCACCTTTCGAACTTTCGCCAGCCGCCAGTATACTTGAGGATCCGCTAAATCTGCGCCGACAGCATCGCGGTGCGGTCTTAGCTGTGCTCCACCCGAATCATGCCGTCCAAGTGCCGCAAACGGCCCCATGACGCCCGAAGCGCGGCAGCCGGTTGACCCTCATAACCGTCGTAGTTGCAGAGCGGTCCGGATGGCGCACTAAACATACGCTGGGTCGGCTCCCTCCTTAACAGCACGATAAACTCTGCTCTTAGCCGATAGCTGAGACCTCGAGGGCTGAGCAGGCTTGAGAAGCAATGGCCGGCCTTCATTTTGCCAGCCAGCACGCGGCCAAGTGCTTTGGACCAACCTCGATGGGCGGTGGTTCCTCTTGCCTGCAGCGGTCGAAGGCTAGTGGACAACGCGGATGGAAACGACAGCCGTTCGGAACGCGCGCGGCGCTTGGAACCTCGCCTTGCAGGGCCGGCAACTCGGCGCGACCTGCATCGATGCCAATCTGCGGGGTGGCGGTGCGCAAGGCGACGGTATAGGGATGGCGAGGGTTGAATGTGATCTCGTCGGCACTACCGATCTCGACCAATTTTCCAAGATACAAGACCGCAATCCGGTCCGCGATCAACCAGGCAAGAGGCAGGTCGTGGGTAATGAACAGCAGCGCCATGTTGTGCCTGTCGCGCAAGTCAACCAGCACCTGAAGAATCTGCGCGCGTATGGAGACATCGAGCATCGACACGGGCTCGTCGGCAACGATAAGCTCCGGTTTCACGGCAAGCGCTCCGGCAATCACGACTCGCTGGCGCTGACCGCCAGATAATTCGTGTGGGAATCGTCCGAAGAAACCACTGGGAGGATTGAGGCCGGCCGCTGCCAGCGCTTCGGTGACACGCTCTGTGAGTTGAGCATTGTTGTCAACCAACTTCATTGAGCGCAGCGGCTCCGCCACGATATCGAAGACGGTGTGTCGCGGATTGAGCGCCTGATAGGCGTCCTGAAAGATCATTTGCACGCGATGCCGGTAAGGGCGCAAAGCCGACAACGCTTGAACGGACGTCATGTCGCGGCCTTCGAACAACATTCTGCCGGCCGTCGGCTGGGCAAGCTTGGTGATGACGCGCCCTACCGTCGTCTTGCCGCTTCCAGATTCCCCGACCAGGGCGACGATCTCTCCCCGTCCGACATTGAGGTCGATCCCGTCCACCGCGCGCACGGCGCCGGCAGATCGGCCCAGAACACGGTCGAACAGCCCGCCCTGGATAGGAAAATGAACTTGCAGGCTGTCCAGACGCAGGAAGTCGGCGGTTTCAGGCATGGACTGCGACCTTGTCTTCTTCCGAGGACCGGTGAAGGTGACAGGCGACGCGTCCCCGCCCGACCTTATCGAGGCTGGGATTTTCCATCGCGCACACCGCCATAGCCGACGGGCAACGCGGATGGAAAGCGCAGCCCGAGGGCCGATTCACCAAGTTGGGAGGATCACCGGGTATTGGCCGAATTATCTTTATGCCATTGGCCGGGTTCGGGATCGATTCGATCAGCAGTCGAGTGTAGGGATGTTTGGGCTGAGCGAAGATCTGGGCAACAGTGCCATCCTCGACGATGCGGCCGGAATACATGATCATAACGCGATCACAGCACTCAGCCACCACAGAAAGGTCGTGAGTGATCAGAATGAGGGCAAGGTTAAGCTGCGATCGCAACTTCCCTAGCAGCTTGAGGATCTGAGCCTGTGTGATGACGTCGAGCGCCGTCGTGGGCTCATCGCCGATGATGATCGAGGGGCGACATGCGAGCGCCATGGCAATCATCACCCTTTGGCGCATACCGCCCGACAGCTCGTGGGGATAGGCGGTGCCGCGATCCGCCGGAATGCCGACGAGATCGAGCAGCTCCCTTGCTCGGGCGATTGCGTCAGCCTTCGACATCCCGAGCTTCAGCATGCATGGCTCGGCGATCTGCTTGATGATGCGGTGAACGGGATTGAGCGCATTCATCGCGCCCTGGAAGACGACGGACGTCTCGCTCCAGCGATGCGGCCTCATCGCGGCATCGTTATCAATCGGCAGTCGGTTACCGCGATAACGCACCTCGCCGCTGCTGACCCGTGCGTTGGGTGATAGCAGACCCGCAATCGCCATTGCAGTCGTGGTCTTCCCGCTGCCCGATTCTCCGACGAGGCTAACGGCCTCTCCTGCCCGGAGCGCGAAGCTTACTCTGTCGAGCGCACGCGCTGAAACGCCCTTGAGTCCATAGTCGACAGTGAGCCCGTTGACTTCCAGAAGCGGAGCTTTCTCCTGGGAGGAGTTTGTCATGGGATTACCCGCCGACGTGGATTGAACGTGTCGTCGAGGGCATTGCCAATCAGGACGAAGCTAAGCGAGACCGTGAGGACGCACACTCCGGGGGCACCGAGATACCACCAGGCTCCAGCACTGGCCGCGCCGGCGCGTTGAGCGAGCGAAAGCAAAGTGCCCCAGGAAGGCTGCAACGGATCGCCAAGCCCGAGGAACGAGAGCGACGTCTCGACATAAATTGCGCCGGCGACGACCAGGGCACCGTTGGCGGCGATTTGCGGGACGAGATTGGGCAGGATGTGCCTTACCATGATGCTGAAATTGCTGCTGCCCACAACGCGTGCGCGGTCGATGAATGTTCGCTCCTTAAGCGACAGTGTCTGGCTGCGAACGATGCGTGCGACAAACGACCAGCTTGTCATGCCGATAACGACAAGGATCACAAAAAGAGAAGGACGAAAGCCGAAGATTTCTCTGCCGCGCCCCATCACCTCAAGCACCACCGGTGTGATGACCAGCGCCAGCACGAAGGACGGCATAACGAAGAAGAAGTCCGTCACGCGCATCAGCCAGACGTCAACCCTGCCACCATAGTAGCCAGCCGTCATTCCGACCGTGGTGCCGACGATGAGACTGATCACGGTCGCCAGCAGCGCGATCGTGAGCGAGATCCGGGCACCGTGGACGACTAGGTTGAGTACGTCCTGCCCGACTTCGTCCGTGCCGAGCAGATGCTCGCCTGATGGGGGTACGAGGAAATCGCCGGTTGCGTTGATCGCGGTCTGAAGCGGTCCCACCAGGACATCCGGCATCGCCGCCATAACAAGAAAGAATACCAGACACAACAGGCCAAGCTGAGCCCCGCGATAGCCAAGAAACTGGCCTAGAAAGGTTTTGATAGCACGCGCCCGGCTACGCGGTGAATACCGAGCTATACTTTCACTCATTGCCGGACCCTCGGATCAAGCAGGCCGTAGGCAAGATCGGCTACGAGGTTGGCGACGACAATCGAGGCACCGAGCAACAGGAATACTCCTTGAAGGACTGGATAGTCCCGAGCATTGAGCGCTTCGACCGTGAGACCACCGATTCCCGGCCAGGCGAATACGGCTTCGACGGTGATGGCACCCGCCACCACGTAGCCAAGATTAAGCGTAACCAGGGTAACGACCGGCAGCATTGCATTACGAAATGCATGACGCATCAGCATCTGACCATTGGTCAGCCCTTTGGCCCGTGCGGTTATCATGTAGTCCTCGGTGACGACGTCGCTCATCGCGGCACGTGCGACCACAACGTATTGGCCGATTAGTCCAAGGGCCACCGCGGTGACCGGAAGCGCCAGATGCCGCAGATAGTCGAGCAACCAATCGAGCGAACCCGTAATTGCGCCGGGCGAATGTGCACCATAACCCGGAAGCCAGCCGAATGTAGTGCTGAACATTACCACCAGGAGCATGCCTAGCCAGAACGAGGGCGTAGAATAGAGCGCCAGAGAAGTTCCCGTGACGATCTGATCGACGGCTCCTCCTCTGCGCCAACCCGCATATAGGCCAAGCATGACACCGAATACGATGGCGATGAATTGTGCAAGACCGACCAAGGCAACTGTGGCCGGCAAGCGCTCCAAGATCAGGTCAGCGACATGCCTGCCCCTGAACTTGAAGCTGTAGCCAAGATCACCATGGAGAGTTGCCGACAAGTAATCGAGCACCTGATCTGGGAACAGCGGCCGGTCGAGGCCCCAGTTCTCGCGTTGCGCCTCGATCTGCTCAGCCGTCACGCTGGTGCGCGCGCCGCCGAGCAGAAGCAATGCAGGGTCGCCAGGAATGACCCGGAACAGGACGAAGTTCAGAACGGCGACCATCACGAGGGTTATGATGGCTCTGATGAGGATGCTCCCGATGCGCGGGCTCATCTGGCTTCAAGCCGGCTTCAGGCGGTCGAACGGGAAGTAGCTCCACGTCGACAGGTCCTCCCCCCAGCCCTCGAAGCAATCCTTACGATGAGCTTCGAGCAGCGTCGGGTAACACAGCATGATGTAGGGCGCCTCAGTGTAAATAAGACGCGTGGCTTGATCGACGAGTTCCTTACTCTTCTTGAGGTCAGCGATTTGGTCGATTTCCGATAAGAGCTCGTCGAAGTTCTCATTCGTCCAATACGAGTAGTTGTACAGTCCGACCGCCTTACTGCTGCCCGTCTCAAGTATAGCGCGAGGAAATGGTGAACGCCAACTTGAACCGACGAGCAGGTCCCAACCGCCGCCGCCCTTCTCCGGCGCCGCCTCACGGGCAGTGAGCGCCCCGGAGTCGAGCTGAGTGACTGATACGGGGATGCCGATTTGTCCCAACCAGCCAGCAATTAGCTGTACCGCCGCAATGGGTATCTCGAGGCCGCCTGAAGACGCTCCGGTGATCAACTCGAGCTGAAACTTGTTTCCTTCCTTGTCTTCCCGGACGCCGTCACCGTCGGTGTCCCGATAGCCGGCGGCATCGAGCCGGCGGCCCGCCTCGGCGAGATCGAAGTGGCGCCTGATGTCGCTCAAGTCCGAGTAGTATTCAGTGGCCGCCGGCATGACCAGTCCCACGCCAGGGTCGGCATGCCCTCGGAAGGCTCGATCGACGATGGCCTTCTGGTCGATCGCATAGCCGATTGCATCGCGAAACGCCGGGTCCTGCAAGGCCTTGGTGCTCCCCGCGCCCTTTCCGGACGCGGTGTTGAAGGCCAAAAAATTCCGTTGCTCAATACGTGCTTCTGCAGCCACGATGTCGGGGTATGTCGAGAGGTCCTCCCACTGAGCAACTGTCATGCCGAAGCCAAAATCAAGATTGCCGCTCTTCAGACCCTGCGCGATGGGATCGGCGGTAGTAAAGAAATTGAAAATCATGCCGTTCGTAGCCGGTTTTCCTGTGCGGAAGCACTCGTTCGGCATGAGGCGGGCAAACTGGCCCTGTCGAAACTCTTGGACAATCATCGGCCCCGTGCCCACCAGCGGCGGATCGTTGCGGAAGGTGCTGCGCGCGTCGGCGTAGGAAACATCCTTCCAAATGTGCTCGGGAACCATCAGCATCCCGTTTTCAATTGGCCAGCGGGTAGGGGCTTTGGTCACGATTTGCAGAGTCTCGTCGTCAATGGCCACGACGGATCCGACTTGCTCGAGGCCGCTAGTGTTGTTTTCGCCAATATTTAGTTCGTCGGGCCTGCCTATCGAGCCAAGCACATAGTTGTAGGTGAACGCAGCGTCCCTAGCCGTCGCAGGCTGGCCGTCAGACCACTTCATTCCAGGCCAGATCTTGAATGTCCAGGTGAGCTGGTCATCCGCAACTGACCACTCCTTGGCAAATCCCTTTCGATCGGGATGACGCTGGGCGTCGACGCAGACCAGGAAGTCATACGTGTAGCAAAGCGGATAATACGAACTCCAGGTGGCAAATGGGTTCATCGAGTCGGGGGCGACGATCGTGCCGACGCGCACGATGTGATCATCACACGACGACGCAGCAAAGGCCTGGAAGTTCAAGACCCACGGTGCAGCCGATCCCAAAAGCATCGCCTTGACGATCGAACGGCGGTTAAGGGGCAATCTATTCATTTCATCCTCCCACATTTCCGACCCTTGTTGGCGCCCTGTCGTAGGAGGCCTTTCGGCTTTTACGCTGGCCGGTACTCACTCCGTTGAGAGTACTGGTGGCGCTGGGCCGTTTTGAGCAAATCGGGACTATTCAGAGCAGGAAATCGGCTTTTTCTATCCTAATGTGCGCGAAAGCATTTCCCAAAGGCCGGACAGGGGTTCCGCTAAGTCCCGGACCGTTTCGCAGAAATTCACCCATTCACGGTCTGAACCGAAAAGATGACATCCTTGCCATCGGCACAAAGAGGCGCCCTAGCTGTTTAGTCCCAAGGTTTGATGGGTTGGATCGAGCCTGAATCGTTCGGGCTCTTTTGTCCAGATTTTGCAGATGTATTCAAAGGGCGTGAGGCCCTTGAGGGTCTTCAGTCGACGGCCGAAATTATAGGCTAAGACGAANTTTGCAGATGTATTCAAAGGGCGTGAGGCCCTTGAGGGTCTTCAGTCGACGGCCGAAATTATAGGCTAAGACGAACTCGGCGAGATGCTGGCGCAGTTGGTCATGGCTCTCGTAGTAGAAGCGTTTGACGGTCGCATCCTTGATCGTGCGGTTCATGCGTTCGACCTGGCCGTTGGTCCATGGGTGCCTTGGCTTTGTCGTTCGGTGGTCGATATCGGCCTTGGCGCAAGTATGTTCGAAGGCGTGCGCCCATATGATTTCTCCCGCCGCCATGGCTTCCTTGATCAGCGGAACGGCCGAGCCGCCGGCACCTGGGGTCGTGAACTGAATGCCGTTGTCGGTAAGCACTGTGTGGATCTTGTAAGGGACAGCATCAAGAAGATGGCGCAGGAAATCGGCGAAGACCGCTGTCGTTGCCTTCTCGTGCAGCTCGACGAAAGCGAACTTCGAGGTCCGATCTATGGCCACGAACATATGCAGCTTGCCCTGCTCGGTTCGGACCTCGGCGACGTCGATATGGAAGTAGCCGATTGGATAGGCCTTGAACTTCTTCCTTGCCGGCTTGTCGCCCTCGACATCCGGCAACCTGCCTATCCCGTGACGCTGCAGGCAGCGATGCAAGGATGACCGCGACAGATGCGGGATCGTCGGTTGGAGAGCATAGAGGCAATCGTCCAGTGGCAGCAGCGTATGACGCCGAAAGGCGACGATGACCGCCTCTTCCTCAGTCGATAGCACTGTCGACTTCGGATCTCTGGGGCCAGTCGNTTGGAGAGCATAGAGGCAATCGTCCAGTGGCAGCAGCGTATAACGCCGAAAGGCGACGATGACCGCCTCTTCCTCAGTCGATAGCACTGTCGACTTCGGATCTCTGGGGCCAGTCGGAAGATCGGCGGCCGACGTCCGGTTCCTCCACTTCCTAACCGTCTTCTGATTGATGCCGTAGCGCTTCGCCAGCGCCCTCAACTATGCTGTATCGCTCGACGGATCGCCTCTGTCGTCGTGGCGCTCCCATGAAGAACCTGGCCCATAGCGCATCCTTTGATTCGGACGAAAAGTATGCGCCATCAAAGCCTGGGATCAAACACCTAGGGCGCCGGCGACGGGTGTTTCACGCCTGCGCCTACCGGATCGTAGCCGCTATAGTCGTTTTGAAGAACCGGCACGTCGACTACGTCTTCGGCCTGCCCGGCGATCCGGTCTGCAGCGACTCCTCGATGCGGCAGCCGACGACTTCAGCACCCCCGCGCGCGCTCGAGCACCGACCTGCACTGCGGGGCTACGCCGAAGTCTTGGAAGGTCGAGCGCCGCGTCTGCGCCCGCATTGAGGCTATCGCCTTGGGCCTTAATGTCCGCTCCGCAATCTCGACAGCGGCTCGGCCGAGCACCTCTGGGACGTGATCTACTGCGCCGGTGGTCAGGCGGAGAACTTGATCAAGATGCACAAGAGCCAGCTCGCCTCCGACCGCACCAGCTGCCGCTCGCCGATCGCCAATCCGGTCCGCCTCGTTTTTGCACACCGCCGCATACTGGCTCATGCTGACCGTACGCGACGCCGTGCCACCGACCGACCGCCTCGCCAAAGCCGAGTTCGCAACGCTGCGGCTAAGGCGCCGGCGTGGTCGAAACTGTCTCGCGCATTCACCTGGCCTTCGCCGCCGCCTGTCCAGAGGCCAGCCTGTTCCGTCTCGTCGCCAGCAACCTGCAGCCGGCCGGACCGTGAGCGGCGGGCAACCAGGCTCCACTGAACCAGACCGTCCCAACCTCCAGCGCGTTCCGAAAGTTCAGCTCTGTCGCGATGAAACAGACGCCTCACCCCCTCATGGCCGCACGAGCTGCGGCTACCCAACCAAACCGCTGACGGATAAGACGGGCTAGTTTCCGCCCATAAACGACAAACTGGCTATTTTCACCGATTCCGATCGAGGCCAAATCGCTGGCCGAGGCGCCAACGATCGAGCCAATAGGTCTCGTCCGTACGATCGCGCCCGCCCGCGCCGTCAGTGACATCGCATCGGCGTTGTCCGCGGCGTGCGTAGGTTAACCGGCCTTAGTTGTTTCTGCGGCCGTTGATGTGCGCTGAAAATGACCCGCTGACAAGGACCGAGCGGACCCATAGGCAGGGCGGGTTCAACAACAACTTCTCGAGCGGCCCGACGTTGACCGCTCGATGCGAAGTGCTTCGGCCGCGCCTCATCTCGGTGTGGCTTCGGTGGCACAGCCAAGACGCCGAAGCTCGATGTGCCATCCGCAGAAGTGTGAAACGTTCTTGATGGAACTTCAATCTTCATCAGGGCGCTCCATCCTTGGTCAGGATATAACTTCGCTCAACGCAGTCAAATCCGGTTATCACATAGCCGCCAGCGAAGGCGTCCCGCAGGCAGTCACGAAGCGCGAGCCGTGCTTGAAAGGCCTCCTCCCTGTGACAGCGCATCAAGGCCTCTACGTCGCCGGGGAGTCGAATGCGCAAGCTATCCTTTGCCTCTTCAGCAAGGAACCGGCCCTCCGCCTTTGCGACGACGACGGAGTCGTCGAGAAACCAGTCGACCAGCAGCCGATCCGAAGGTAGTCCTTCGTTGATCCCCCCGATTGCACCGAAATAATCGACGAGGTAGGTCGCGGAACGGCCTCCTAGCCGCGCGATATTGAGGGCTGCGTTGACCGTTCGCATTGGATCGAAGGTCCAACGCACATGCCGGATGCCGCGTGTCAGGCACCAGCGTCGCTGGTACAATTTAAGCGCGACTCCAAGGCCGCGCCCGCGCGCTTCCGATAGCACAGCAAGTCGACGCGAATGCTGCACGCCCGACGTAGCGCTAGGAGAACCGAAGACATAGGCAATAAGCCGACCGTCGACGAAGGCGCCGGCAGCGAGTCCGCCTTCTGCTTGGATATCGATCATCAGTTCGGCCGGATCGGGCGTGTCGCCTTCCCCCCAGACCGCAACCTGCAGGGCCACGGCAGCACGGAACTCCGTCATGCCGGCTAAATCTCGAAATTCCGTCCTCATACCACAAAGCCTTTGCTGGTGATCGTGCCTGCTGAGGAGATCAGTTGATCGACTGCTGGGCTACTTTCAGCTTGAACATGGCCCCTATCTAGCTTCCATTAGGCGCAAGGAGCATGCAGGGGCTCCCCAAGGTCGGATGCTATTGCGCGTCGATCTGGGAGAGACCTGCGCGACAATCTGGATGAGCTCTCAGAGCGCGGTCACGGGCAAATTATCATGCTGATTGTCGCTGGCAAGGCTTTCGTCGGTTTCTGATTGCCGCTCCGCGACAAGCTCGTGCGTGTTTTTGATCGTCGCGTGGCCGGCCTGCCGCGCTTGCTCCGCGTAGCTGATGTCTTTCCAGACGTGCTCGGGAACAATCAATATGGAACTGTCAATTTCCGCAAGCCGCTGGTGACCACGGGGCCGATGGTGATTTCGGAGTTTCAGCAAGGTCAGTTTGCTCGCTTCACGCCGAACCCATACTTCCGCGGCGGGCAGACGAAGGCCGCCGGGCTCGAGTTCCACTTCTTCGGGACGGCCGATCCCGTCGCGCAAGGTTTAAAGAGCGGCAGCCTCGACTATGCCTTTGGCCTGACGCCTAGCCAGTGGGCCGACCTCTGGAATCTCTTGATGCAAGTCGGTGAAACGCGAGTGGAGCAGCGAGACTATCTCGCCTTCAACACCCTCTCCGGGAAAGGGCTGGCAGTACCAAAGCCCTTCAGGACCCCGCGTTTCGCGAGGCCATCGGCTATGCGATCGATCAGAAGGCTATTGTGGATAGGGCAATGCGCGGACACGCTGACCTCGGCGCAGGACTGGCCATGCCGTCGACTCCGGAATATTTATTCCGACCTAAGCGAGGTAGGCGAGTGGGTGACTCGGTCACAATCTGCAACGTCTCGTCGTCGAGCGCTGTGACCGACTTCCAGTTTTTCAAGCCGTCGGTGCTATCCCACCCGGTGTTCAGCTCGTAGGGCTTGCCCATGGAGCCGCGCAGATTGTAGGTGAACGCCGCGTCTCAGGCCGTAGCAGGCCGAGCGTCCGACCACTTCAAACCCGGCCAGATTTTGAATGTCCACGTGACGTTGTCGTCGGCAACCGACCATTCCTTGGGAAACCCCTTCCGGTCAGCGTGGCGCTGGGCGTCCACACCTACTAGGCATAGGTGTAAACGAGCTGACCTGAGACCCTGAAGCTCCTCCAGTTTTTGGTAGAGTCTGTCCCACTCAAGGAGACGGACGAATGAAGCGTTCACGGTTCACGGAAGAACAAGTCATCGCGATTTTGAAGGAGCAGGAGGCGGGCATGAAGACCGCCGATGTCTGCCGCAAGCATGGGATCTCGGAAGCGACCTTCTACAAATACAAGGCCAAGTTCGGTGGCATGGACGGTTCCGATGCGCGCAAGCTGAAGGCTTTGGAAGAGGAGAACGCCAAGCTGAAGAAGCTGCTGGCCGAGCAGATGCTGGACAATGCCATCCTGAAGGATGTCGCCGCAAAAAAATGGTGACGCCCGATACCAAGCGATGCGCTGTGGCCCACGCCTGCGATCGGCATGGGGTGAGCCAGCGTCGGGCGTGCAAGGCTCTTTTCGTCGACCGCTCAAGCGTTCGCTACACAAGCATCCGGTCGGACGATGCCGCCGTTCGAGCCGCGATGAAGACGGTGGCTGCCGAGCGCCGCCGCTTTGGCTACCGGCGCATCCACATCATGCTTGAACGGCAAGGGATCGTGATGAACCAGAAGAAACTGCGGCGGCTTTACCGGGAGGAGAAGCTCCAGGTCCGCAAACGTGGCGGCCGCAAACGGGCCTTGGGAACAAGACGGCCGATGATCGCGCCGGGTCGGACGAATGAGCGCTGGAGCCTGGACTTCGTAAGCGATGCCTTCACGGACGGACGCCGGTTCCGGGTTCTGGCCGTCGTCGACGACTTCACGNCGTGGCGGCCGCAAACGGGCCTTGGGAACAAGACGGCCGATGATCGCGCCGGGTCGGACGAATGAGCGCTGGAGCTGGACTTCGTAAGCGATGCCTTCACGGACGGACGCCGGTTCCGGGTTCTGGCCGTCGTCGACGACTTCACGCGAGTGCCTGGCGCTGGTCGCGGATACATCGCTGTCGGGCGCCCGCGTCGCTCGGGAGCTGGATGCCATCCTCGCCCGCCGCGGCAGGCCTCGCACGATCATCTCGGACAATGGCACCGAGCTAACGTCGATGGCGATCCTCAAATGGTGCCAGGAAGGCGGCGTCGAATGGCACTACATCGCGCCCGGCAAGCCGATGCAAAACGGATTCGTGGAGAGTTTCAACGGCCGATTTCGCGACGAATGCTTGAACGAAACGTTGTTCTCCACTCTCACGCAAGCACGGGCAGCAATCGATCTATGGAAGGAGGACTACAACCAGAACAGACCACACTCAGCCCTGGGCAACATCACGCCCATCGAATTCGCCATCAAAATGGCTCTGGAAAAACAGGCCGCATGAGGCCAGAAANGCCCTGGGCAACATCACGCCCATCGAATTCGCCATCAAAATGGCTCTGGAAAAACAGGCCGCATGAGGCCAGAAATGAAACTCCGGACTCTCCATTGAACTGGAGGGAACAAGGGTCCCAGGTCAATCTGACGGGCAACACTCTCCCAATGCTTTGCACCGGCAGCCTCGCTTGGCATCGAGCAGTGGACCAGTCCAATTTAGCGGGTTTGGCACGGAAAGCCGCGTTGCTCACGGTTGCTGCGGTTATGCAGAAATGAGCCGCTATAAGCCTGTTTACTGCGTAGAAGGCGTCAATTCGTCGAAACAGTCGTTCTAGCGCTGCTACATTGTACAAAGACTAAGGCGACAGGTGGTTCTGCACGGTTCTAATTCCTGAGGAGCTTGTAATGAGTTTGACCCGACCGATGACTCGTTTGCCAGAACCACCGGTCATTCTGCGGCGGAGGGTCCCGCCTCAAACTGAGGAGTTCCTGCCCGGCGTTCATCCTTCACTAACGTCGGGATACCGCTATGTCGCTTTCCCGGCGACCGGCCGAGAAGCAATACCGTACTTCGCGGGCTATATGGCGGCCGTCAGCGTTGCCCCTGGAGACGAACTCGCGGTGCACGTGGCGACGCGGTCTTCAGAACGCTGTTACGTCGACATCTACCGCGTGACCGGGTGCGAGGATGCTCATCTTCATCCGAAGTTCTCCTTCGTTCAGCGGTTTGGCCCTGTCGAACCACACCGTCTGCCACAGTCGGCGGGGGGGCGCCTCCTAGGACCTGGTGACGCCGACTCCGAAGGATGCCGCTGGCCGAAGGTCAACCTCCTAGACAGCGTTCCTAATGAGTGGCCGAGCGGCGTGTACGTGGCTCAGTTCTGCGCGGACGAAATGCCACGGGAGCGCGCCGCCGATCGGGCAGGCGAAGATGCGCTGTTCATCGTCCGGCGCGGCAGCGGCCGCCCAGGGGGCCAGATACTCTGTCAAGTCAACGTCGCTACCTGGCTCGCCTACCACATCTGGCACAACCGAAGCTTGTACCATGGGCGGTCGGATGATGGCCAGTACTGGGAAGAACTGAGGAATTCAAAGGCATCGATCCATCGGCCAGGTCTCGGGTTATGTTACCCGAACGGAAACATTCTAGGGCCATACCCGCCGAAGTCGGGGCACACGTTTGCCTTCATCGACTGGTTGGAACGCGAAGGAATTTCCGTCGACTTTTGCTCTGGTCTGGACATATCTAACGGGTATGCAAACCTTTCTGATTATTCTGCTCTCGTCACGATTGGCCATGACGAGTACTGGACTGCAAAACAGCTTGACGCCGTCCGCGCCTTCCGGGATTCCGGTGGTGCCACGATCTTCCTTGGTGGCAATCTAGCCTGCTATCTTGTCCGAGAGACTTCGGACGATACTGCAATCGAGTGCTATAAGGCCTCGGGCGATCACGCTGACAGCGAGCATGGCGACGGCGGGGAATCGCTTGATCCGCTGCACGCCGCAACACCCAACCCTTTGATTACAGGGTTCACTTGGCATCTGCGGCCAGAGTCAACGACAACCACGACCGGCGTATACAATTACACGCGTCGACCTGGAGCGCCGCGGGAGGTACTGACCGGCGGAATGTTTTGGTACTGGGAGCTCTTCGGTGGGCCATCGCGCCCTAAGTGCGGCTTTACCGTGTGCGATCCCGAGCATTGGGTTTTCTATGGTGCAGAGGTTGGGGACGGAGACACCTTCGGTGCAGAAATAAAGCTCCTTGGGCATGAGGCTGATGGTCTCGAAGTCGAGTTACATGGCCAGCGTCCAAAACTCACATTCGCCGATGGAGCACTACCAGGAACTCGGTTGCTTGCCGTCGCCGATTGTCGGCGTTGGGGTGAATGGGACTTTGGCGGCTGGCCAGCAGCTTACAAGCAGACTTCGGGCCCGCGCGAAACGCTTGGGAGCCTGGGTGGATTCGTCACGATGGTCGTCCACGAAGAGCCCGGCAAAGGCCTACTGTTCAATGCTCCGACGGTGGATTGGGTGTTTGGACTCGTAGAGTCGATTGACTGGACCGCAACGCGCAGCCTCGAGCCTCCAGTGTTGCCGGCAGACCCCGTAGTCGAGCAGATTACCCGAAATGTCTTGCTCCGCTCCAGCACTCGACAACCTGGCTGATTACCGGTCCCGGCCATAGCTTCAACGACCGGGCGTCATGCGGTTGGCCGACGATGTGATGCCGAGGGAGCGCATCTGGACTACGCCTGTACTCAACGCGCTTGCCGCAAATTTCGGTACCAGCAAGGTAGCGCATTGCGCCCCACGGCATCGCAGGCTGCTCCCCATGGCTGCATGTGTGATGCGCCCGACTACGCGGGCGTGCGCAGTCGGTCTCTTCCTTGGCAGACGTTTGAGTTTTGCCAGGCTTACGGGACGCTTGCGACATCACGAATGGGTGGCGATCGCGGCGCCGACGACGCATGCCTCACCGAAGCCGGCCACGATCTCGCCGTACCCATTCGCGCAGTCGCGCAGCGACGACCCCCGGCGTTCTTGGCTCGCGAAAGTCCAGTTCGGGCGGCGCTAATCTCGCGCGCCAGGAAGCAATGAGAGGAGGTCGGGGACAAGATTTTGGATGTGCGGAGGAACTTCCATCCCGCGGGTAACGCTGTCTCGCCTCTTTTTAAGCGAGCCCCATCGGGCGAAATGTCAACACCGCGCACCGCGTCGGTAGAGCTGCGGGCCAAGCGCATGGCTCAATGGTCCCTGGGCCTTCGCGCTGAGGACGGAGAGCGAAAATCGCAAGGGCCACCAAAACACAATTCCGGTAACATCACTATCCCCACAAGAGCAGCCGTGTCACCTCGGCAAGTGCGGGGGAAAGGCGAGCCAAAAAATGAATTTCATGCCCTTGCCTCTCCCTGAGCGCCTCCCCGACCAAGTCGAGGAGGCGCTCACCCATGGTAGCAAATCCCGCTTGGTTCAGCCCTTGCAGAGCTGGGCTGCCGTGGTGCCGTCCGGCAGGTTTGTTTTTGTGTAGCCGTATTTGCCGACTGACCCCATCATTTCTTTGGACGCCAGATAGTCTTTCAATACCGCGTTGAAGGCCTCGACGGTCGCCTGCTGGTTGGGCAGGAAGGCGAGGGCCGGATACCCTTTGGGACTATCGGGAAGCAGATCGGTCACATCCATGCTGGCGTCCTTGGCGGCGAACTCCTTCATGGTGAAATAGTCGCCTACACCCGCGGCCGCGCGGCCGGCTTTCACGGCCTGCAGGACCTCTGCGGATCCGGCGACCTGCAAAATCTTCTCGTCGGCGATGCCGGCCTTGCGAGCATTCTGGACGTCGTCCCAGCCCGCGCCGGTGGCGACGGTCAGGCCCTTTTCGCGCAGATCCTTATAAGAGCGCAGGTTCTGCGGATTGCCCTTCGGCACGATCAGAGCTGCGCTTAAAACAGCGAGCGGCTCTGTGAATAGCACGTTGCGGCAGCGGTCGGGTAGGATGTACATGCCGCCGGTAATGATGTCGAGGCGACCGGCATGCATGCCGGGGATGAGCGAACCCCACTCAGTCACAACCGGCTCGACCTTGGTGGTGCCCAGCTTCTTGAGTAGGTCCAGCGCCATTGCGTTCACCCAGCCGAGCGGCTCGTTGTTTGGGCCCGGAATGGAAAAGGGCGGCTCGTTCGAGAAGCCAAGCCGGACTGTTTCTCCGTTTTTGATCTTGTCGAGCAGCGACTGAGCCGACGCTGACCCAGCGAATGCTACAGTGGCGAGGGCCAAAGCCAACGCAGCCACCTCCAGAAATACACGTCTGAAAAGTTTGCTCCTAGTCCCCAGGGATAGCCACATGTTCATTTGAAAGTTCCTTCCATTGCGCTTGGCCGCTGGTCCCGCCGGATGACGTTGTGGAGAGGACGTCGAGCCAGTGCTTTTACATGGACCAGAACGCGGCGGTTTCCCGTCTCTGGCGGACTGCACGTCGTGACATCTGGAGAACTTATTTCTCCGTCAAATGTCTGACAGCTTTTCCCGCCTGATAAAACTAGCAGCCTTACGCTCCGCGATTATGCGGAATTTAACTGATGCGTGCAGCAAATCGGCGATTTTCGCGTGCTCTAGGACGCCGTTGAACGCCTGAGGTGGGCCGCTCGACAGTTGATCGTTTTGTGAACGACAGGGCGTGAACAGACACTACGTTGTCCCAGAGCGTGCGTAGCCTCACTCCCTGCAAGCGGTGCTCGATGGGGACGACTAAGCGCAACCACCATCGGCCGGAAGCCGCGGCAGTCGTTGAATCCATGGCATTTGCCTGCAGGAGGCGTGGCAGAAATCTCGTCCAGCCGTGCGGCAGGACCCTTCCGGCTTACCTCAGCGCCGACTCGTCAGCCTGGCAGCAGGCTTGGCAAGCGGCGCGCTTTCCTTGCTGTTCTTGGGGGCGTCGATCGCTGGGGCTTAAGACCGGGGGCCGGCAAGGTACTCAAGTTTAACCGCAACGTTGCTGATCCGAACCGTGGAGCGTCGATCATGTGCGACGCGTGCAGGTCGGTATTGCAGAAAGCTTCGAGATTAGCGTCATTTGAGGTGACGGATTTCCATCTCAACGCGAAAACTCTTGCCGCTCGGAGAGGTGGCGTGAGGGGCTCGATATGGGCGCCGACGATCGACCGCCGCGAATGCGCTGCTCCAACGAGCCCGACGTCATCGCCGGGCCCGTGACATCCTTTGTATGATCGTGACGGTTCGAATTGTCTTTAGTAACTGAGCATAATCTTTCGATAGATTTCGACCGCCTTCACCACTTGGTTTATTTCCACATACTCGTTTGCGGTATGCGCCTGATCGATGCTTCCTGGGCCCAGGATAACGCATGGGATCCCTCCCAACGAGAGCTGGCTTGCGTCCGTACCATAGGGAACTCCACGGTGCTCGCCCGTTCCGGCAACCTCAGCACAGGCCTTTGCGGCTACTGCGGCGATCTTGGTTGCTTCGGCACTCGGGGGAGCTGGATCTTCCAATGCCGGCAGCAACGAGCGGGCCTTGATCTTATCGGGGTCTTGGCGCAGCTCCTCCAAAATGGTTTCTACCTCTTGGAGAGCGTCTGCCGGCCGTTCTCCTGGTATGAGTCGCCTGTCGATCCACACGCGGCACGAAGGCGGCACCGTCGCCAGTTCTGCTCCCCCTTCAATGAGTGTGATCGTGAGAGTCGGGGGGCTGACCAGCGGATGTACTCGTTTCGATAAAGTTTCATTGATTTTATCGAGGGCCAAAATCACCTTGGCCATGCCCGTGATTGCGTTCACTCCAAGGTGCGGTTTGGAGCTATGAGCAGGCACGCCCTCAACTTCCACCTGCCAGCGGACTGAACCCTTGTGGGCAACGACGAGCTCCAAGTCAGTCGGTTCACCGACTACGGCGGCCTCATATGAAACACCTGACTGAGCGATCTTTCGCGCCCCCTTTTTTCGGTATTCTTCGTCAACGCTTGCGCCCAGGACGATGGTGGCCCGGGGCTTTCGATCCCCGAGGGTGCTGAGAGCCATCAACATGGCGGCGAGGGGGCCTTTGTCGTCACAGCTTCCCCGTCCGTAGATCCGTCCGTCCCTCTCTTCCGGAGAAAAGGGGTCTGTTTCCCAATTGTCAACGGGAACCGTATCCATGTGGGATATGAACAGAACTCTTCTGTCTGGGTCCTGCCCCGGAACCCAGGTGAAAAAATTCGAGCGTCCGTCAGTTACTTCTTGATATTCGAACGGGAGATTGCGATCTCGGCAGAAAGCCTCAAGATGTGCAGCAATCTTCTGTTCTCCACTGCCCTTTGGCGACGCTGACGGGTTGATACTCTCAATTTTGATGAGTTCCTTGAGAAGCGCGACCGTTTGTGTGCTTATGGACGACATAAATACTCCTATCCCTCCTTGAGAATGCAAGCTTGCGGCTATTCCAGCCATTTCTTTGCCAGAGCGACGACTTGGTCAGCCTCGTCTGCAGTGTTGTATAGATGAAGTGAGAAGCGCAGCATTCCCCGGCGGACTGAGACGATCACCTGGTTGTTCGACAAATGCTCGTGCAGCGAATGAATCCGGCTGTCGGCTTCCCGCGAACCAGCAAGCGCCGCTTGATCTCCAAGAGCAACAATACTTCCGGTGTGATTCCCTGGTGCCCCGCCGCAAACGGGAAGCCCGAGATCTAACAAGCCCGATGCGAGCCGTCTTGCAACCGATGTGACGCTTTGTTCAATCGCTAACGTGCCGATTTCCATCAGTTGTCCGATTGATGCGTAGGCCGCTATTACGCCGGGGAAATTGTAATGGCCAATTTCAAAACGAGGCGCTCCGGCACGCAATTTTATCGAATCAAATATGGGAGCCGATTCTGGTGCGTCCCCGAGATCGACACTAAAGCGCGCGAGGTAGGCAGGGCTCAGGCGATCGGCCCATTCTCGGCGGCAATACAGAAATCCCAACCCATAGAGCCCCATTAATCCCTTGTAAGAGGATGCCACCAAACCGTCGACACCAAGCCGAGTGATATCAGTATCCAATATACCGACGGACTGCGACGCGTCGGCCAAAAGAAAGGCGCGAACCCGCTTGCAAGCTTCAGCAATCGGTTCCATCACCGTCTTGAAGCCTGGCACCATTGTGACCGTCGATACTGTGACAATACGAGTGCGAGAGTCGATGGCCTTGACGAGAGCTTCGCACGGAATTGAACCGCGATCAGATTCTACAATCCGAAGTTCAATTCGATGCTTGTCCCTGATTTGCAGCCAAGGCAAGATGTTGTTTGCGTGCTCCAATTGCCGGCACAGCACAACATTGTCTCCGGGCCTCCAATCAATCGCGTTTCCGATTATATTGATGCCTTCCGAGGCGTTCTTCGTGATGGCGATTTCATCTTTTTCGGCCGCGATGAATTTGGCGAATCTGGAACGGGTCCGCTCGACAAGTTGCATCATTCTTTCTTCGTCATTGAGGCCATTCAGCCTATTATCGAGGTGCTGATCCATAGACGTTCGGGTCGTCCTGGATATAAGCCCCTGATTTGCGACATCCATGTAAATGGCGCTTTCGGTGGCCGGAAACTCCTGTCGAAGGAGGTCCAAGGGCAGAAAATGGCTTGTCATGCTCGTTATCAGATCCGTGTTCGTGGGTTGAGAATGCAAAACCTACTCATGACGCCCCGTTTCTACAGTTATGAGCCGAAATTGCCTTTTTTAGGAGCCGTCGAGCTACCTTGCGGGCGCCCGTGCCCCGGGGCGGATTCATTAAGAACAAGAGGTCACCACGCGGGCTAACCGAAGGAATTCGCTGATCAAATCATTTTATGGCTTGATCATTGCGGATGTCAGGCTAATATCAGCACAGTCGAGCCGTTTTTCTGCGCAGATGTGCCCTTTTTTGCAGTGATAGTGATATGGACCTGGATCGAGTTGATCGAAAGCTTCTCAATGCCGTGCAGCGCGACAATCGCCTTACGACAGCCGAGCTGGGCGAACTTGCGGGCCTTTCTGCGACCGCTTGTCAACGGCGACTGAAGCGACTGCGTGATGATGGTGTGATTGAGGCTGACGTTGCCATAGTCTCCCCGCAAGCCGTGGGTCGTCCCATGCTCATGCTGGCGTCTATCAGTCTGGAGCGCGAGCGGGTAGACATCATTGATCGCTTCAAGCAAGCGGTCAGGCGCACTCCTGAGATCATGAGTGCGTACTATGTAACGGGTGAAGCCGATTTCGTTCTCATGATCTCTGTGCGGGACATGGCCGAGTATGAGGCATTTACCCGTCGATTTTTTCACGAGTCTGATATCAAGGCAGTCAAGACGATGGTCGTTATGGACCGGATCAAGGCATCATTAGCTTTGCCTATTGAGGAATAGTGCCGGCACTGCACCCGGGCTCGTTGCTGCTACCGCGGATTTTCCAGTCATCCGGAAAAGCGGCATTCAGCCGGTGATCACGCGGCCGGGCCGATGGCGACCTTCTTGGCAGACAGGTGCATTTCCGGGCGGTCTCCCCATAAGGTTCCGCTGCAAACGCTACGAAAAAATCTCCGGCAACGGGCGCCGCGCGGTCAAAGTCTTGTGGACCTCGCTGATATTCCAGCCAACCTCCGATCACCCAGAGGTCCATCATCATCGCGGAACTGCGGCACAAGAAGGGTGCTGCTGCGCCGAAGCGATCTGAGGCGCTGCGCCAGGGCCAACGATGCGATGCGTGCCGAAGCCGTACGCCGGATCCTGTCTCTGCTCGTCGACCAGTCCACCACCGGGTGAGGCGATGGCTGAGCTCGACCGAGAGATTGCTCGGTGCGCTCGGGATGATGAAAGCCAAGCGAATGATGACATTCCCTGCCTCGGGCCGATTAGCGCGACTGCCGTTACGCGTGGCCCACTGCAAAGACTTTCAGGAGATGACGCGACTTCACGGCATGACTCGGCCGCACGCCGCTGCACCACCGAGTCGCGGGCAAGTCAGTGGGCGCCGGCGAGAGCTGCCGATTTCAATCAATAAATGAACCACTCTAGCTCTGAGGCAACAAGAAATTTCGGGCAGCGTTGCAGAGGACAACAGCGCCTATAGACAGCGCCTGTTCATCGACTCGAAATCGCGGATGGTGAAGTGGATAGATCGCTCCGAGCTCCTCGTTGCGGATGCCCAGCCGGAAATATACCGACGGGCACTTCTCGCTGTAGAAGGCGAAATCATCGGCTGCAGTCCAGCCCGGCGCGCTCACAATGTTGTCCTGCCCCAGCAGGTCGGCCCCAGTTCGGCGGATGAGCTCGACCATGCCAGGGTCGTTGATGACCGGCGGTTCGCCACGCCTTAGGTCCACCTCGGCACTGGCATTGTGGCTTGAAGCGAGGCCATCCACGACCTGGCGCAGCCTCTTCCAAGCGTGCTGACGGGTCGATTCATGCCCGCTTCGGATCGTCCCTTTCAACGTCGCCTCGGCGGCGATCACATTGTAGGCGCCGCCAGCTTCGATGCCGGTGACGGAGACGACCAGCGGATCGTACGGATCGGTCTCGCGCGATACGATCTTCTGCAGCTCCGTCACGATCGAACAAGCAACGGCGATGGCGTCGACGCCTTCGGACGGATTTGCCGCGTGCGCTGAGTTGCCGATAACGATGATGTCAAATGTATCGCAGGCAAGCGTGTACGGCCCTGCGCCGACCGCGATCTTTCCCGTCTCTGTATACGGATCGACATGGATGCCGATCGCCGCGTCGATGTCGTCTAGCAGCCCTTCCTCGACGACCCGGCGGCCGCCGAGCGGTTCCGCCTCTTCCGCGGGCTGGAAGATGATCCTGACGGTGCCGCTGAACGACTGCTTCTGGCGCTCCAGCANGCGGTTCCGCCTCTTCCGCGGGCTGGAAGATGATCCTGACGGTGCCGCTGAACGACTGCTTCTGGCGCTCCAGCAGAACGCCCGCCGCGTAGCCCATCGCGGTGTGGGCGTCGTGGCCGCATGCATGCATGACGCCCGGACGCTCCGAGCTGAACGGCACGCCTGAGGTTTCGGTGATCGGCAGCGCGTCGATATCGGCCCTGAGGACGACCTTGCGATTCGACGGGCCGGCCGTGCCAACCACGTCGACGGCCAGACCGAAACCGGCCACGAGCCTGATCCCGCTCAGTCCAGCGTGCTCCAGCGCCTGCTTCAGATAGGCCTGCGTCTCTCGCTCTTCGTTCGAGAGCTCCGGGTTGCGGTGAAGATGGCGCCGGACCTCCAACATCCGCTGCTGCAGCCTAGCGTCCATCAATCCAATGCCGGCTTCAGCGTTTGACATGGATCTCTCGCGGGAAGCTGGTCAGCGTTTCGCAGCCGTAGGCGGTGACGAGGATCGTTTCGCTCACTTCGATCCCCCAGCCATCCATCCACATACCGAGGATGGAATGAAGCACGTTGCCCGGCTTCAAAATCGTCTTGTCGCCCTGGCGCAGGCTGATCGTGTGTTCGCCCCAGTCTGGCGGATAGGCGGCCCCGATTGAATAGCCGATCCGGGACTCCTTCTTCAGGCCGTAGCGCTGGATGACCTTGCGCCAGCTCGCCTCGACGTCTTCCGCCAGAACACCAGGCTTGATCGCAGCAAGCACCGCCTCCATGCCTTCGAGCACCGCCTTGCCGGTGTCGCTGACCTTTGCTGGCATAGCGCCTAGCTGAAGCGTCCGGGCCAGACCGGCGGCGTAGCGGCGCACGACCCCGGCGAGTTCGAGCGCGACGGTTTCGTTCTCGCCAAAGCGGCGGTCGCTCCACATGATATGCGGTGCCGAGGCATTATCGCCGCCCAGTATGGTCGGCGGCAGCGCGGTGATGTCGCCCGCGAAATCCGGCGAGCCGGCTATCTGGGCGGCCTGGATCTTGGCGACGGCGTCGCACTCGCGCACGCCTGGCGCAATCACGTCATAGGCCGCGGTGACCGCCGCCTCGGCAAGGCGCGCGGCTTTGCGGAGGTAGCCAATCTCAGCGTCCGACTTGACGCTGCGGATCCAGTTCACCAGAAGGTCGGCGTCGTGGAAGGTTGCATTGGGCAGGCCCGCGGTCAGCCGTGTATGCGCCTTTGGGGAATAGTAGTAGGCCTCGAGCTCGATGCCGATATTGCCGCGCCCCCAGCCCTTTCTTTCGATCCAGGCAGCAATCCAGTCCATTGGATGGCGGTCAGGCCGCTGGACATGATCTTCCGGAAACCCGACGACATTCTCGGGCTTCATCCATGCGGTCAACAGCCCGCCCGCGGCATCCATGGCGCGACCGATCCAAACCGGCTCCTCGTCGGCGAGCGGCACCAGGACCATTTGCGGCGTGTAGAACGACCAGCCGTCATAGCCGGTGATGTAGTGCTGGTTGGCGACGTCGTTGACCATCAGCAGGTCAAGGTTGCGGCGCGCCATTTCGGCGCGGATGGCGGAAAGCCTGCCGCGGTACTCGCTGAGCGCAAAGGGCAATTGGATCATATCGAATTATCCTATTCTATGGTGTGCAAGTGTGTTCACTTAACGCCAGTGCTAGTAAGCGGGCTGGCCCGACCCGGGTTGCAACGGGACAAATCGACAAGAGCTGATCGAAGCCGGACCTGTTCGACCTCGGTTATGCTAAGGCCAGTCAGCAAAGGAGCGCCATAAGCAATCTGGAGAAAACAACGCGGCGCTCTGCTAGTGGCAGTTAGGCATTCTTTCGTTACTTAGTCTCCGATCGATTTGCCGAGTTCTATTTTCCGGCCCGTTCGACCGCATTCTCTCTCGTTGGTAAACTGGCAATCGTGATTGATGCGGCGCGCATCCGTAAGCGTCGCGATACGCTTTCGAGAAATGCGATGCAGAGACAAAGCCGCAAGCCATCGCGATTTCAACGACTGGCAGGCGCGAGCTGATGAGTAGCAGGTGCCCTCGTTCCAGACGAAGATCCAAATAGTAGCGGCTCGGAGAACATCCTAGTTCCCGCCTAAACAGCCGCTCGATTTGACGGCGGGATAGTCGGGCGACTCCCACAAGTTCGTCCAATAGCAATGGCTCGGTGAGGTTTGCCTCCATCGCCTCGATTACCTTGATGACGGCTTGGTGATTTAGTTGCACTCGAGAATGAAGAGGAAGACGTTGGCGGTCACCCGCTGAACGGGTGCTACACGCGATAGCTTTTTCGCAAATTCGGCTGACGACTATCGCCCCATGATGATGGTCGACTAAGTCAAGAAACATGTCGAAGGGGGCGTCTCCTCCGGCGCAAGTGTAGAAGTTCCCGTCCCGCTCGAAGGCTGTTTGAGTGGCTATCACGCCTGGGAACCGCTCAGAGAACATAGGAAACTGTTCCCAGTGAATCGCGCAACGCCGCCCTTCTGCAAGCCCCGCCCGAGCAAGCGCAATCGTACCGCTACTTAATCCTACGAAGCTACCGCGGCGGTTGCGACACTCTCGAAGCCATGCATCAAGCTGTTTGTCTGGACTAGGAGCATTGCGGCCGCCCACGACTACGACGGCAGGGGTTGAGATTGATCGCCGGGTCTTTTCACGTTCGAATGGCAACGAAGAATCGGCGCAAACCAACAGCCCGCAACTCGAGGCCGCAGGTTGCCCGTCGTCCGAAATGACCTGCCAGCTATACACGTCCCGCCCCAAAACCTCGTTGGCGAGCCTCAGCGCTTCAACTGCCGACGAGAAGGCCTGGAGCGAGAAGCCCGGCAGCAGATAAAAGCGAAAATTTTGGCACGTTGACTGTGAGTCTAGCATCCCGGTTCCTTTCTCCGACCCTGAGCCAACGGCGAGACTGACTTTCTTCCTTGGAGACCAGAGCAGCTACGCAACAAGAAGCGCTCTGCGCCCATCGAACCGTATTCCGCTAGCTGCTTCGCAACGCCCGATCGCCCCCGGCTCACCAGCTAGGCTCGGGTCTTGCGCGCTACTGCGCCGGCCCGCCGCGGTCGGGGGGCCGTTTCGGCGCAAGATGTCATTCTATCTTTCCGCTCACGCCCGGTGAACCGCTCAATACAGCGGGCCAGCCTGGGCCTGTCGAACATCCCGAGGCTTTCAGGGCCTCCTGACATCGCAAATTCGGCAGCCCGCGCCTCAGATGTTATGCCCGTCTCGCGTGAGCTCATCCATGACGAAGCGAACTGCACTCTCAGCGATGCCAACGATTTCTTCGACTTCAGCCTTGGTTGTCACCAAGGGAGGAGCGAAGCCGAGAATGTCACCATGCGGCATCGCGCGAGCAATCAGACCACGTTCACGCGCTGCCTTGGAAATTCGTGCACCAACCTTGAGGGCAGGATCAAAACGCCTTTTCTTGTCACGATCGCTCACGAACTCGATTGCGCCCATGAGGCCGACGCCGCGTACTTCGCCGACGATCGGCAGCTGCGCGAATTTCGCCTTCAACCGCGCCTGGAAGAATGCACCGACCTCGCGAGCGTTCCCCGGAAGGTCTTCTTTCTCGACGATGTCAAGCACTGCGTTGGCCGCGGCAGCCCCGATCGGGTGGCCCGAATAGGTGTAACCGTGCGAGAATGCGCCGACCCTGTCCGCCCCGTCCTCCAGGACCCTGTAGACCTTTTCACCGACGATTGCCGCGGAAAGGGGGAAATAAGCCGAGGTCAGACCCTTTGCGATGGTTATGAGGTCTGGTTCGATTCCGTAATGCTGCGAGCCGAACATGGAGCCGGTCCGACCAAAGCCAGTTATGACTTCATCTGCAATGAGGAGCACATCGTGCTTTTTGAGCACGGGCTGGATTGCTTGCCAGTAACCTTCCGGCGGAGGCGTGATACCGCCGGTGCCGAGCACCGGCTCGCCGATGAAGCCGCCAACATTTTCTGGCCCCAGGTGTTCGATCAGCTGGTCAAGTTCCTCGGCGCGCCGCGCTGAAAATTCGCGTTCGGACTCGCCTGCGTTCGCGCCCCAGTAGTGATGTGGAACACCGGTGTGAATGATCTGCGGGAGCGGGAGATCCATGTGGTCGTGATAGAAGCTCATGCCCGTCATCGAGCCGGACACGACACTGCACCCGTGATAGCCGCGTTCACGCGAGATGATCTTCTTCTTGTTCGGCTTGCCACGCAGATTGTTGTAGTACCAGACAAGCTTGGCCTGGGTCTCGTTCGCATCCGACCCGGACATGCCGTAGAAGACCTTGCTCATCTTGCCCGGCGCCATCTTTACGAGGCGATCGGAAAGGATCGCGAGCTCGTCCGTCGTGTGCGCCGCATACGAGTGATAATAAGCTAGTCGATAGGCTTGACGCGAGATCGCTTCTGCCACTTCGGTGCGGCCATAGCCGACATTGACGCAGTAGAGGCCGGCAAAACCGTCGATAAATTGGTTGCCATGCGCGTCCTGAATGCGGATTCCCTTCCCTGTCTCGACGATCGTCGGCTCACCGAGCTTACCGCTGGCAAAATCCTTGAGCTGCGTGAATGGATGCAGGACAGCGTTTCTATCTTTTTCGCTGATATCCTTGATGTTGATAGTCATAGGGCTTTCCTTTCAGTCTGAGATGTTGCCGATGCACACGTATTTCGGTTCAAGATATTCGGCGAGACCATGTCTTGAGCCCTCCCGGCCGAGCCCGGATTGCTTCCATCCGCCGAAAGGTATGGGCGCGCCGGTAAATTTCGGTGTGTTGACAGCGACCATGCCGTATTCCAACTGGTCGGTCAGCCTCATGGCGCGGTTCAGATCTCTTGTGTAAAGGTAAGCCGCAAGGCCCATTTCCGAGTTGTTGGCCCGCGCAAGCACTTCCGCCTCTTCATCGAACGGAAGGATTGCAGCCACTGGCCCAAAGGTCTCTTCCTTGGCGATCAGCATGTCGTCAGTGACGTCGGCTAGAACAGTCGGGGTCACAAAATTGCCGCCGAGCGGACTGTCCTGTCCGCCAACAACGATGCGGGCACCGGCACAAAGAGCTTCGGAAACCTGCCGTCTGCACTTTTCCGTGACGGAGGGTTTGGTCATTGGACCAATGTCGACACCGGACTCGAATCCGTGCCCGACTTTCAGTTTACTGGTGGCCTTCGCGAATTCCTCTACAAAGCGCTCATAGCTTCCCCGCTGGACGTAGATCCTATTCGCTGCCAGGCAGTCCTGACCGGATGTGGCGAATTTGGCTGCCATGCATCCAGCCACGGCAGTCTCCATCGGTGCGTCATCGAATACGATAAAAGGAGCATTGCCGCCGAGCTCAAGTGAAGCCTTCTTCAGCGTTTTTGCGGACTCCTCGAGCAGGATCCGACCGACCTCGGTCGAGCCCGTGAACGAGAATGCCCGCACATCGGTATGATTCAGCAGCCGCTTGGCGAGTGGGGCAGCCTCTCCCGTGATCACTTGAAACACGCCGGCGGGAATTCCTGCGTCCTCGGCAAGACGGGCAAGCGCCAGAGCTGACAAGGGGGTTTCGGGGGCGGGCTTGACAATCATGGTGCAACCGGCCGCCAGCGCGGCTCCTGCTTTCCTGGTGATCATCGCCGAGGGAAAGTTCCAAGGCGTTATGGCGACCGTTACTCCGACCGGCTGGAGCTGCACGGAGAGTCGGCTGCCGGCGAGATGGCTCGGGATGGTCTCGCCGTAGGCCCGCTCGCCCTCCGCTGCAAACCAGTCAAGAAAGCTAGCGGCATATGAAATCTCACCGCGCGCCTCGGCTAACGGTTTGCCTTGCTCGGCGGTCATGATAGCGGCAAGGTCTTCCGCATTCTCGCGCATACCTGCAGCCCATTTCCGCAGGTAGTCGCCCCGTACCGAAGGAAGAACATCACGCCATCGTTGAAATGCGCTTTTCGCGACTTTGACTGCGGTGTCCACGTCGGACATCTCGCAGGCCGCCACATGAGCCAGCTCCTCGCCGGTGGCCGGGTCCACCACAGAGAGTGTTTCAGCCTTGGACAGCCAGGCGCCATTCACATAAGCACACTTTTGCACAAGGTCCTGCCGTTTTAGCCCTTTCAATATGGTTGCTGAACCTTTCATTAGTGACCCCAGTTGATTGTCCATTTCCGTCAAACTAGCCCCGCAGCTGCGGCGATTGGCAGCGTGATGTATGGCGGCCAAGGCGTTCTCCTGCGAATAATGACGTTCTGCTGAGTTTTTCCGTCTGATCTCTGCCTGCTCTATGAGAGCCGCATCAAGGAATCGGAACATTTCTATAGTCTAGGCGTAGCCTGCGACGTCGCGCACGTAGCTGGCAAGTGTGGGCCACGCTATAGCGGTGCCTCTTGCGGGGATGTGCCGGCACTTGGTTACAGAGTACATGGGGCAAAGTTGTTGTGGCTCTTCGATAGAATCGAAGAGCGTCTCGATTGAAAGAACATTGGGTGACCCTAACTTGATGCGAGATCTCCTGCTTAGCTATCCTCGCGGTGGAGATCTAATTGGTCCAAACCCCACCCCTCACCAGTCAAAAATCCCTCTCCAAAGATATATCTACGGCGGCATTCCGAGCGGATCGCCGCCCGCCCGATAGGCGACGAAAGAACTATGAAAGAGGATTCGCTGCGCAGCCGCGCAAAAAACGCAGATGTTATGCGGCATCTCCGCGCTGGCGGGAAAAGCCCAGCGTCTAAGCCGTGCTACCGTGTGAAGGAACCCAAGCGGACATGGAAATGTCTGGCCTAGTCAACAGCCCGGGTGCAGGGGAGACGCAACATGAGCCACACCATCAACCACCTCAAAAAATTACGGCTGCAGCGCAGCGAGCTGGCGGTTCCAGGCTCCAGCCCGGAGATGATCGACAAGGCGGCCAACAGCGCCGCCGATTTCGTCTTCCTCGACATCGAGGACGCGGTCGCGCCGCCGGACAAGGAACGCGCCCGCAAGAACATCATCCAGGCGCTCAACGACATCGACTGGCGCGCCAAGGGCAAGACCNCCGGACAAGGAACGCGCCCGCAAGAACATCATCCAGGCGCTCAACGACATCGACTGGCGCGCCAAGGGCAAGACCGTCTCGGTGCGCATCAACGGCCTCGACACGCATTACATGTACCGCGACGTGGTCAACGTCATGGAACAGGCCGGCGACCGGCTGGACACCATCCTGGTGCCGAAGGTCGGCGTCCCGGCCGATCTCTACATGGTCGAGGCCATGGTCAACCAGATCGAGCTGGCCAAGGGTTTCAGGACCCGCGTCGGCCTCGAAGCCCTGATCGAGACCGCGCTCGGCATGGCCAATGTCGAGGCGATCGCCGCGACACCCGGCCGCTTGGAAGCCATGCATTTCGGCGTCGCCGACTTTGCCGCCAGCAACAAGGCGCGCACCGTCAACATTGGCGGCCTCAACCCCGACTATCCCGGTGACCAGTGGCATTTTGCTTTGTCGCGGATGACGGTCGCCTGCAGGGCCTACGGCCTGCGCGCCATCGATGGACCGTTCGGCGATTTTTCCGATCCGGAAGGCTACGTCGCCGGCGCCAGGCGCGCCGCAGCACTTGGCATCGAAGGCAAATGGGCGATTCATCCTTCGCAGATTGCTTTGGCCAATGACGTGTTCTCGCCGCCGGAAAAGGAGGTCACGCGCGCCAGGCGCATCCTCGAAGTGCTGAAGGAGGCCGAGGCGGCGGGCAAGGGCGCGGCCGCCCTCGACGGCAAGATGATCGACGCTGCGTCGGAGCGCATGGCGCGGAATGTTTTGGTTGTGAACGAAGCGATCGAGCGCGCCGGCCAGGCACACGCCGCGCATTAAGAATTACCGGGAGGACATGATGTACATCCACGAATACCAGGCCAAGGAACTGCTCGCCCGTCACGGCGTGCATGTGCCGCGCGGCGGGCTTGCCTACAGTCCGGAGCAGGCGACATATCGTGCGAGCGAGATCGGTGGCGGCAAATGGGTGGTCAAGGCGCAAATCCATTCCGGTGCGCGCGGCAAAGCCGGTGGCATTCGCATCTGCACGTCCGACCAGGAAGTGAGCGATGCCGCCGAGGCGATGCTGGGCAGGAAGATGGTTACGCATCAGACGGGGCTGCGCGGCAAGCTGGTGTCGCGGCTCTATGTCGAAGAGACCGTCGACATCAGCCAGGAAATCTATCTCGCCTTTGTCCTTGACCGTAAAGCCGAGCGGGTGATGATCGTCGCGTCTGCGGCCGGCGGCATGGAGATTGAAGAGATTGCCGAAAAGCAGCCAGATTCAATCATTCGCGCGACTGTCGACCCCGGCGCGGGCATGCAGCACTATCAGGCGCGCGAGATCGCCTTCGGACTTGGTCTTGAAAACAACCTGATTGGCAAGGCGACCGAAACGCTACTTGGTTGCTACCGCGTGTTTCGCGACTACGACGCCTCGATGCTCGAAATCAATCCACTGGTCGTCACGCGTGACGGTAATTTGGTGGCGCTGGACGCCAAGATGTCGTTCGATGAGAACGCGCTGTTTCGTCGTCCCCAAATTTCCGAATTGCGCGACAAGTCGCAGGAGGATCCGCGCGAAACCTTTGCCAGCGACCGTGGCCTTTCCTATGTCGGCCTTGACGGTGATATCGGCTGCATCATCAATGGTGCCGGCCTCGCCATGGCGACGATGGACATGATCAAGATCGCCGGCGGCGAGCCGGCAAACTTCCTCGACATCGGCGGCGGCGCCTCGCCCGAGCGAGTTGCGAAATCGTTCCGCGCCGTGCTCGGTGACAAGGATGTCAAGACCATCCTGGTCAACATCTTCGCCGGCATCAATCGCTGCGACTGGGTCGCCGAGGGTGTTATCAAGGCAATCCGCGAAGTCGGCGTCGACGTGCCCTTGGTGGTGCGTCTTGCCGGCACCAAGGTCGAGGAAGGACGCCGCATCCTGGCCAATTCCGGCGAGAAGGTGATCGTCGCCGAAACACTCGCCGAAGCCGCCGAAAAAGCCGTCGCCGCCTGGCGCGCGGTGTCGATGAAAAAAGCAAGCTGAGGGAGCTCAAGAATGGCAATCCTGCTCAACCGCGGCACGCGCGTCATCGTCCAGGGCTTCACCGGCAAGATCGGCAGCTTTCATACCGAGGACATGAAGCGCTACGGCACCAAGCTGGTCGGCGGCGTCACCCCCGGCAAGGGTGGCCAGACGCATCTCGGCCTGCCGGTCTTCAACACCGTCAAGGGCGCGGTGCGGGAAACCCGCCCCGAGGCCAGCATCGTCTTCGTGCCGCCGCCCTTTGCCGCCGATTCGATCATGGAAGCGGCGGATGCCGGCATTAAACTCTGCGTCTGCATCACCGACGGCATCCCTTCGCAGGACATGATGCAGGTCAAGCGCTACATGCGCCGCTACCGCTTCGAGGACCGCATGCGGCTGATCGGGCCGAACTGCGCCGGCATGATCACGCCTGGACAGGCGCTGATGGGCATCATGCCGGGCAGCATCTACCTTCCCGGCCGCGTCGGCATCGTCGGCCGCTCCGGCACGCTCGGCTACGAAGCGGCCTCGCAGATGAAGGCGCTCGGCATCGGCGTGTCGACCAGTGTCGGCATCGGCGGCGACCCGATTAACGGCTCGTCCTTCAAGGACATCCTAGAACTGTTCGAGCAGGACGACGACACCGACGCGGTGGTCATGATCGGCGAGATCGGCGGCCCGCAGGAAGCGGAAGCCGCGATCTGGGCGCGCGACAACATGCGCAAGCCACTCATCGCCTACATTGCCGGGCTTTCCGCGCCGAAGGGCCGCCGCATGGGCCATGCCGGCGCCATCATCTCGGCCTTCGGCGAGTCGGCGCAGGAAAAGGTCGAGATCCTGAAGGAAGCAGGCGTCGTCATCGTGCCAACGCCAGCTTCCTTCGGCGAGGTTGTCGCCGGCGTGATGTCCGGTCGCACGAAGGCCGCATAGCGCAAGATATGAGGTCAAATTTGAGGACCAGGTAAAGGATCGCCTGGTCGCCATGTGTCTCAAGACGGTGATGCTTGCGGATCATCGCCAGTTTCGACGCCGACTTCAGCCATATACGTCGAGGCGCTCGCTACTCATGACTAGCCTGGTTACGGAGTCCTTGGCGGGATTGAACAGTCCTAAAGGGTCTACGAACACCGTTAGTTGCGGGCCAGCACCTCCTGCAGCTGCTCGCTGTCCACAAGCGGGCCGTGGCATTGCGAAATGGCGTAGCAGTTCGCTCTTGCGCCTCTAAAAAATTCGCGAGATCGCCTCCCGCCCGCCAAAGCCTACACAGCAGGAGGTCGCCCACCCCCTTTTGCGTAGAGGTTCCAACGGTCGCCATCTTCAACGAAGTTCAAGAGGCCATTCATGACGCTAGCCAAGCTGGATGCTCGCGTCACCAGGGCCGTCGAGATGGTCCAGTTGGTATGCCAATGCGACCGTGTTGCAGCATTCTCCAGAAGCGCCCGTCATCGGGATCCATAGCTGGTCACCTTATGTCCACCGCTGTGGCCCTTTGGAGCCAATAAGAAGCCACCGTGCACACGGACACGGCGCTGAGTCGCAGAACCGGAAGCTAAGCAGCGCATAGAACGCAAAAACGCCGGTTTTCTGCGACCGACCAGCGAGGTCCGCACGCAGCGACCTCTGAAGCATGCTAGGTTGTCGACGAGTACGGATGGGCATGGAAAGAGTGCTTGGTCCGGTCAGCCAACCTAGGTGCAGAGGACTACTGCGAAATGGACTATGTGAAACCCTTCCTGCCTGCGGAGTATCAACGCCGTGTCCGTGACGTGAAGGCACGTATGGAGGAAGCAGGATTCGACCTGCTAATCTGCCAAGACCCCGCAAATATGTGCTGGCTGACCGGCTATGACGCCTGGTCCTTCTATACGCCTCAAGTGGTTCTCGTGCACCTAAAGTCGGACACGCCGATTTGGATAGGGCGGCTGGTCGACGTGAACGGCGCTCGTGCTACGACGGACTTGCCTGCTGACAACATTATCAATTTTTCCGACGACCGACTTCATCATGTGGAGCTGCATCCCTACGACGAAGTCAGCGAAATCATAAAATCCCGCGGTTGGGGATCTGATCGCATAGCGGTTGAGCTCGATGCGCATTTCTATACAGCGCGTGCGCACCAGCACCTTGTCAACGGCCTTCCAAATGCAGAGTTCTCTGACAGCCGCGGCCTCGTTAATTGGGCCCGACTCGTCAAATCCGACGCCGAACTCGTCTATATGAGGGAAGCGGGTCGGATTGTCAGCCACACCATGCGCCGGGCGGTAGATAATCTGAAGCCGGGAGTTCCTGAATACGAAATCGTCGCTCAGATTTATGCCGATCAGACAAGAGGCGTTGATGGGAAATACGGTGACTATACAAGTCTCTGTCCATTGATACAGGTTGACGAGAAAACGAACGCTCCACACCTCACATGGTCGGACAAGCCCCTGCCCAAGTCGGGGCTGGTTCTCCTGGAAATTGGAGCGGCCAGGCGCCATTATCATGCGCCTCTGACGCGTACGGTCTACATGGGAAAGCCACCCAAGGAGGCCCAGCACCTCGCCAATGCCATCATCGAAGGTGGCGACGCTGTCCTCGAAATGGCGAAACCGGGTGTAGTCGTAGACGAGCTGAATACCGTGTGGCTGGACATCTTGAACCGCCACGGATACGTCAAAAAGGGCCGTTCTGGCTACTCAATCGGCATGAACTTCCCGCCGGACTGGGGTGAGCGCACGGTGAGCATTCGTTCAGGCGAAAAGACCGTGCTCCAGGCGGGCATGTGCTTCCATTTCCAATCAGGGGTCAGGCCTCCTGCCTTCGGAGCCGCAATATCGGAGTCGTTTGTTGTTACCGAAAAGGGTGGCGAGCGGCTAGCCGATGTCGCCCGCGAGCTAATAGTCGTGGACTAGCAAAAAAGCTTCTGGCGTTCGTCTATTCAGCCGGATTGGGAACGTGCACCGAAGTGCTTCGCTCCCAATCCAGCTACCGTCTCATCCAGTGCCTGAGAGCAGCTGAGTGAGCGGCCCGAACAGCCACGAGACGCAAGTCCTCTGGATAGCGCAGTATCTTGGCTGGTCGGTGGATGCGGTCAGCAATCATCGAAGTGCGACAAGCGCGGAGTGCCGGCCGTGCTATTCGTCGTCGGTAACCTCACTAGCAAGCGTTGCAGGACGACCTCCCAAGATGATTTCCCCAGCGCAGACCTGGCCCGTTTAGTCTAGCTAAAACGACCCAAGGCGTGCATTTGTCGTCTCGCTCAGACAGGCCATTTGGCTTGATCGGTATCGGATCAGTCACACGGCGGCTGCTCGACCGCTCCTTCCTCGGCTTCCCCATTTCATCATTCCGCCAAGGCGACCAGCGCGATTTAAGTGTCCTTTTGCGCAGGCCCTTCATCTCTCATGTCCCCCAGATCGCGTCGACGCCGATGCGGATCGTTCGGCTCTGATCTTGTGACACGTGCAAGACTGCGTCGGCAACTCTCCACATGATCCGGCGACTCTCAGACCCGGAGGCTCGCGCATGCTGGAGGGATGTTCTTGTCGAATCCGCCAAGGGCCAGGGAGAATCAAGAGCCATCCGCAGAGACGGTGCAGTTACGACCTGGCGTCGGACGCGCGGAAGGTTCGCAACGCACATATTTGGGAAGTTTGTGCCGCGCCATCCCGTGCGCGCAATAATTCAGCGCTGGAGTTCAGAAATACGCAGAAGGACACCGCTTTTAGCCCCATTTAGCACCATCTCCACGAACGTCGCCCCCTAGTCTGTCGAAAAGGACTGACTTTCGACGTGGGCTGGAAATGCGCTGAAGCGCTGCAACAAAGCTCAAGCTGAATTGTCGCAACACTTTGGCGCTGGATTCTCCGAGAACGAACAAGGATACTTATGATCACGAACCCGCCCTTCCGTCCTCGTGAAGTACCGACTCGGCACCACGAAATCCTGATAGTTGGTGGAGGCATAGCAGGCGCAAGTATTGCCTTTCACCTTGCAACGAACGGTAAGAAGGACATAGCGCTCTTAGAGCGCAATACCCTTACCTCCGGCACAACTTGGCATGCGGCGGGTTTGATCATGCAGACGCGCGGCACTCACGCGCTAACGGAGATCGCAAAGTATAATGCAGAACTCTACTCCGCTCTGGAAGCGGAGACCGGACAAGCTACCGGATTCAAGCGAAATGGCACGCTTGGGGTCGCCAGAACCAAAGAGCGCCTATACGAAACTGCTCGCAACGCTTCGATCGCCAAGAGTTTTGGCCTTGAGGCCAATATGATCTCGCCGAGCGAGGCGAAAAAGCTCTATCCAGCCCTCAACGCCTCTATCATCGAAGGTGCAGTCTTTATCCCTGGCGACGGCCAAACCAATCCTGTCGACACATGCATGGCATTAGCTATTGGCGCCAAAAAAAACGGTGTAAAAATAGTAGAAAACGCTGAAGTAACGGACGTTTGGAAAACACTCGACGGCAACTACCAGGTTCAGACCAAGGATGGCGTCGTCGAAGCTGAAATTCTCGTACTCGCGTGTGGACTTTGGACCAGAGACCTCGCTTCCAAGTTAGGTGCGCGAATTCCGATCTATGCGGCAGAACACTTTTATGTGGTGACCGACGCCATGGATTTTGTGACGCCAACCTTACCTGTGCTGCGCGACACCGACGGACATGTATACCTGAAAGAAGACACAGGAAAGCTCCTGGTGGGTGCCTTCGAGCCTTGGGGAAAACCTTTGCCGATGGGAAAGCTTCCGAAGGAAACGGCCTTCATCGAGCTTCCGGAAGACTGGGAGCACTTTGAACTGCCGATGACCAAGGCGATAGAAATTGTCCCTGATCTCGCGAACGCCGGCATTGCCAAGTTTTTCAACGGTCCGGAAAGTTTCACCCCCGACCTTCTGTTCATGATCGGTGAAGTTCCTGGATTGAAAAACCTCTACGTTTCCACCGGGTATAACTCAGAGGGCATTGAATTCGGCGCGGGAGCAGGGCGAGCTCTGGCAGAGTGGATCGTTGCCGGCGAACCTCAAATGGACATCAGCTTCGTCGATGTCGCCCGTTTCCATCCCTTCCAGGTCAACAGGCGGTATTTGCACGATCGCACTGCCGAAGTGCTGGGTCTTCACTATAAGATGCACTGGCCAGCCTACCAGCCTGAGACATCGCGAGGGGTCCGGAAAAGCGCGCTTCACGACCGGTGGGCGAGGCTTGGAGCCAGCTTTGGTGAAGGGATGGGATGGGAGCGTCCCATGTGGTTCGCAGGCGAGGGGGAGCCGACCAAAAATATCTACTCCTACGAGGAGCCGAACTGGTTCAAGTATACCAGTCAGGAGTGCAAGGCTGCCCGCAACGACGCTATCTTGTTGGACCAAAGCTCTTTCGGCAAACACTTGGTTCAGGGTCGCGATGCCTGCCGTTTCCTTCAGTGGCTTTGCGCCGGCAATGTGGATGTACCTGTGGGAAAGCTGGTGTACACCCACATGCTCAATGAAAAGGGCGGGATAGAAACAGATATTACTGTAAACCGCTTGTCGCAGACGGAGTTCCTCATTATCTCCTCAGCGACCGTCCATCCCAGGGATAAGGCCTGGATCTCAAAACATATTACCGATGAATGGAATGTCACTCTAACTGATCTCACGTCCGGGTACGCGGTCCTGTCATTGCAAGGCCCGCGATCGCGCGAGATCCTATCCCAAGTAACGGACACAGATCTGGCGAACTCGGCCTTCCCATTCGCCACCAGTCAGGAAATCGATATCGGGTATGCTCGTGTAATAGCCAATAGGTTAACTTACGTCGGAGAGCTTGGTTGGGAGCTTCATATTCCAACCGAGATGGCACAGCATGTGTTTGACGTTGTCTGGGAGGCCGGCCAAGCGTATGGCCTCAAGGCTGCGGGATACCACGCGCTTGAGCATCTGCGCTCCGAGCGCGCCTACCGAGAATACCAGCTCGATCTCACACCAGTCGACACGCTGCTTGAAGCGGGTTTGGGATTTACGGTGGACTGGAATAAAGAAGGCGGTTTTATCGGAAAAGATGCTCTGGCTTCACAGAAAAATGCCGGGCCGTTAAAAAAACGCTTGGTGTCCATAAAGCTTCGCGATCCCAAACCTGTTCTCGTCCACGAGGAGCTAATCCGCTGCGACGGGAGAATTGTTGGCTATATTTCCTCTGGCGTGAAGAGCTTTACAATCGGAACCTCGGTTGGACTGGGCTATGTAAACCATTCCGCCGGTGTCACCAAGGACTTGATCGAGAACAGTCGGTGGGAAATCGAGATCGCCGGCAAGCTCTACGAAGCCGACGCATCTCTGCGGGCGTTTTTCGATCCAAATGGGGATCGGGCTAAGCAATAGGTGTGCGCCGCTGATGAAGCGGAAGGAGCGCAATCCCAGGTAGCTCCGCTCCGCAACCACTTTCGAAGCCCGGTGGGCTCACTCTCGTTGTGGGGATGGAAGCTGCTTCAACTGACACGCACCTTCGACCAGATGCGGCAGGCAAAATGACGAGGCAATCTTCGTGATGAAAGGTTCACAAATCGAGCGGATTGAGAAAGATCCGCTCGGGCCGGTGAGCATTCCGGTCGATGCCTACTACGGCCCGCAGACGGCGCGGGGCATCGCCAACTTTCCGATTTCGGGTGTCCGGATCAGCCATTTCCCGAACCTGATCAAGGCGCTTGCCTATGTGAAAATGGCAGCGGCGCGCGCCAACGCGGCGCTCGGCGATCTGGACAAGCAAAAGGCCGATATCATCTGCCAAGTCTGCGAGGAAATCGCGACGGGCAGGCATCTCGGCCAGTTCCCGCTCGATGTATTTCAGGGCGGCGCCGGTACCTCGACCAACATGAACATCAACGAGGTCATCGCCAACCGCGGCCTGGAAATCATGGGATTGCCACGCGGACGATACGACGCGCTGCATCCCAACAACCACGTGAACTTCGCTCAGTCGACAAACGACGTTTATCCGACGGCGATCCGCCTTGCGATCCTTCTTTCACGGGGGGCATTGCAGCGAGCCTTGGAGCAACTCGCGGGCGATCACGATTGGCATCGTAACCGCGGGCCGAAGATTGATGTTTGCGCGCGGCACGGACGCCTTGCACTCGGATATTGAGCAGCCTTTGCTGGACATATCGGCCGATCGTTCGAAACATAGTCTGGGAACCATGATAAACAGCGAAAAAGCCACTGATCTTGCCCAACGTCTCGCACCCGGCGCTGAAGATGCGCCGGCCATAGCCGCGCCCGATCGCAACTTGCTGACGCACGGCGGGCTGCGCGGCTTGATCCGCGATACCGTGGCGCGGCTCAACGCGCTGGGCATCGGCCGAGGCGATCGCGTCGCCATCGTGCTGCCGAACGGTCCGGAAATGGCGACGGCGTTCATAACTGTTGCTGCCGCTGCTTCCACCGCGCCGCTCAATCCGGCTTACCGGGCCGACGAGCTCGATTTCTATCTGAGCGATATCGGGGTCAAGGCGATCCTTGTCGGCAAGGACGAGCAAGGCCCTTCGGTCGAAGTTGCCGAGCGCCTCGGCATCCCGGTGCTGCGGCTGGTGGTGCCAGAAGGCGCGCCGGCCGGCGTCTTCAGGATCGAGGGCAATCCCGTCGGATCACTGGTCGCGTCCGGCTTGGCCGAGGGAAGCGACACGGCACTTCTGCTGCACACCTCCGGCACTACGTCACGGCCGAAACTGGTGCCGCTCAGCCACGCCAATCTTGCCGCGTCGGCAGCGCATATCGGCGCAACGCTCGGCCTGACCTCGGCCGACCGCTGCCTCAACATCATGCCGCTTTTCCATATCCATGGGCTGATCGCGGCGGTGCTCTCCTCGCTCGCCGCCGGTGGCAGCGTCTTCTGCACGCCGGGCTTCAACGCGCTGCGTTTCTTCCAGTGGCTCAGCGAAGCAATGCCCAGCTGGTATACCGCCGTGCCCACCATGCACCAGGCGATCCTGCCGCGCGCCGCACGCAACCCCGAGCAACTCGCCGAAGCCAAGCTGCGCTTCATCCGCTCGTCGTCGGCTTCGCTCCCAGCCGCGCACCAGATGGCGTCCAACCGCCTGCCGCCCGGCCTGCGCAAGCCGGGCAGCGTGGGCGCCGCCGCCGGGCCGGAGGTCGCGGTCATGGCTCTCGACGGGCGGCTGCTCGAAGCCGGCGAGACCGGTGAGATCGTCATTCGCGGCCCAAACGTCACCGCCGCCTATGAGAAGAACCCGGACGCCAATGCCAGCGCCTTCACGCATGGCTGGTTCCACACCGGCGATCAGGGCGTGCTCGACGAGGACGGCTATCTGCGCGTCACCGGCCGGTTGAAGGAGATCATCAACCGCGGCGGCGAAAAGATTTCGCCGCTCGAGGTCGACGGCGTGCTGATGGACCATCCGGCGGTAGCGCAGGTCGTCACCTTCGCCATGCCGCATGACAAGCTCGGCGAGGAGATCGCGGCGGCTGTCGTGCTGCGCGAAGGCCAGAGCGCCAGCGAGGCAGACATTCGTGCCTTTGCCGCGACCCGGCTCGCGGACTTCAAGGTGCCGCGCAAGGTGGTGATCCTCGACGAAATCCCCAAGGGCGCGACCGGCAAGCTGCAGCGCATCGGCCTTGCCGCCAAGCTCGGTCTCCGCTGATGCGCGTCACCGTTTTCGGCGCCGGCGCGATCGGCGGCTACCTCGCCGCGAAGCTTGCGATCGCCGGCAAGGTCGATCTGTCGATCGTGGCGCGCGGCGCGCATCTCGATGCAATCAAGGCTGACGGACTTCGGCTGATCGAAGGCGGCCATGAATCCGTTGCTCCGGTCAGGGCCGCCGCGCGCGCCGAAGATCTCGGCGTGCAGGATTATGCCGTGCTGGCCCTTAAAGCCCATTCAGTTGGTCCTGCGCTCGACCAGATCGCGCCGCTGCTTGGGCCGAACACTGCCATTGTCACCATGCAGAACGGCGTGCCCTGGTGGTATTTCCATAAGGCTGGCGGACCGCTTGAAGGCACCCGCATTCAAGCCGTCGATCCCGGCGGCACGATCTGGGAGCGTATCGGGCCTCAGCGCGTCATCGGCTCCGTCGTCTACCCGGCCGTCGAGGTCGATGCGCCCGGCCTGATCCGTCATGTCGAGGGCACGCGCTTTTCGCTGGGCGAGCCTTCAGGCGAGAAGAGCGAGCGAGCCACCGCGCTGGCGCGCGAAATGGTCAATGCCGGGCTGCAGGCGCCTGTCCGCGAGGACATCCGTTCGGAAATCTGGGTGAAGCTTTGGGGCAATCTGTCCTTCAACCCGATCTCGGCGCTGACCGGCAGCACGCTGGCGTCCATCGTCGCCGACGAAGGCACACGCGCCGTCGCCCGCGCCATGATGCTGGAAGCGCAGGCGATCGGCGAAAGCCTCGGTGTGCGCTTCCTCATCCCGGTCGACCGACGCATCAAGGGCGCCGGCGATGTCGGCGAGCACAAGACCTCGATGCTGCAGGATCTCGAACGCGGTCGTCCGATGGAGATCGACGCTCTGGTCACCGCGGTGCAGGAACTCGGTCGCCTCACCGGCCAGCCGACGCCGACCATCGACACGGTGCTGGCGCTGGTTCAGCGGCTCGCAATCGAGCGCGGGTGCTTTAGCTTCGGTTAGTTGCCACGGCTCAATGCGGAGGATCACCGCCTCGGCCGGGTTCCACCTCGAATACTTTGATAAGCGCTTCGGTCGCGACGCGGGCTCGTCGCGCTCAACGAGACTGCCCACGCGATCTTTGTCCAATGGAAACGGCAGCATGCCTGAGGTTCGCAGCGCGCGCAGGTTCCGGATATCATCGATCTGCGATCGAATTGTCGCCAAGGAGCCGATGAACCTCGGCGACGAGCTCCAGGTCGAGTGCATTTGAACGAACTGGACGATGCAGCTTAAGGCCAGCGCCATCGCCTTTTCAAGCTGCGATACCTACCACCCCATGGCTCTGGCACTGCGCCGCGGATCGGCGCCGCCATAAAGGATACCTGTCTGGCGATCTGCGACAACCGCGCACACGCCCGCCGTACCCAGAGAGATATCCGGCAGCCATTGGACATCGTGCCCCATCGCGGACAGCGCCTTCGCACGGTCATCTCCTATGGATAGCTCAAGCAGAAGGCGCCCGGGAGCATAGCCGTGCGGTTCAAAGCTGTTCGGATGGCTGTGGGTCACAAAGCGGGGCGCGTCGATCGCGTCTTGGATCGACATGCCGAAGACGAAGTGGTTTAGGAACACCTGCAGCATTCCCTGCGGTTGCATGTCCCCACCGGGCGCGCCGAACGGCATGATGAATTCGCCAGGTCGCATGGCGAGCGACGGATTGGGCGTCAACCGCGGGCGTTTGCCGGGTGCTATCGCAGAAGGATGTCCTTCAACAGCCCAGGATTGGGAACCGCGCAGCGAGGGGCAGAAGCCAAGACCCGGGATAATGGGTCCTTCCCACGAGACGTCGCTCGGGGTTGCCGAGAAGGCATTTCCTTTCGCGTCCACCACGCAGACATAAGAAGTGTCACCGATCAGGGCACCCGCATTGGGAGGTGTCGCCGCCTTGTTCAGGTCGTCATTTCGGCGCGGGAATCCGGCAATGTTGCCTGCGGGAGGCATCTTGCCGAAAGCGCGGTCAGGGTTGAGGAGCGCACGGCGCGTGTCGAGGTAAGCCTGCGACAGCAGCACGTCCATCGGAACATCTACGAAGCGGGGATCGCCGAAATAGGCTTCCCGGTCTGCGAACGCAAGGTTCATTGTCTCGGTGACGAGGTGAATGTATTCGGTGCTATTGTGGGGCAAAGTCCTCAGATCAGAACCGTCGAGCATTGCGAGCATCTGGAGAAGAGATGGTCCCTGACACCAAGGCTGGCAGCTGTAGACATCGATGTCGCCGAACTTGACGGTCAGGGGATGTTCGATTTCCGAACTGTACGAGGCGAGGTCTTCCAGTGTGAGCAGGCCGCCGTTCTCCCGGTGGTATTTAGTCATGGCCTGCGCGAGATCGCCCTTGTAGAAGGCATCGCGCGCCGCCTTCAGCCCCCTACCCCTGTCACCCTTGGCCGCGGCTTCCTGATCGGCCATGTACTGCAGCGAGTTAGCGAGATCCGCCTGCACGAAAAGCTGCCCAGTCTTGATCGGCTCGCCGCCCGGCAGGAACAAGGCCGCACTGGTGGGGAACAGCCGGAACGAGTCTGAGAACTGGTCGACAAAGGCAGCCATGCACGAATGCATGGCGAACCCATCCCGAGCATAGCGGATTGCAGCCTTTGCGACTTGGCTGAAGCTCATGGTCCCGTAGCGTTCCAACGCCAGAATCCAGGCATCGGGTGCCGCAGGGATGACCGTCCTGGCGAGGCCGAGAGGTATTTCGCCACCATATTCGCGAACAAACAGGTCGAGAGTGGCAGCTTTCGGCCACCAGCCGAGTCCCGCGATCGACACCACTTCGTTCTGCTCGGCAAGATAGATGAGCATCGGCGCGACGCCGGAAAACTGGACCTGGTCGGCATGGACGACGCCCAGGGCGATGCCGGCGGCGACGCCTGCATCGATGGCGTTACCGCCTTCCTCCAGGATAGCGTGGCCAGCCTGCGTAGCCAGGTACTGACCTGTGGAGATCATGTACCGCGAACCAGTGATCATCGGTTGAAGCGACATTCTGCCCTCGCGTTCCAGCTCTATTTGAATCCGTATCCTTTTTGGTACTGTACCAGTGTCAACCAGGCTACTTTGCGCAACTCGTGCCCTGTGAACGCAGGAAATCGACGTTTCCTTTACTGTGTACGCATTGTTTGAGCCTGCGCCATTCGGCCTCACACGGCAACCATCCCATCTGCCGAGCGCCACCCCGGTCTCACTTCCATCGGTCTCGCTCCCAGGCATCAAAGCGAGGTAGCCAGCACTTCCTAGGAGGCGGGCATATGAAGGTTGCTGAACCGTTCGCGCAGAAGGTTCTTCTGCACCTCGCCGATCGTGTTGCGCGGGAGGTCCTTCGCGAAGATACTCGTTTCGGCTGTCTTGAATCGCGCGAGGCGGTCGCGCAGCGCGTTGAGCACCGCCTTTTCGTCCATTGTGGCACCGGGCTTGAGCACCACGATGGCCCTTCGCCTTCGCCGAAATCCGGATGGGCAATGCTGACGACCGCACTCTCGGCGACGTCGTCGAGCTGATCGATCTCACTCTCGACTTCCTTCGGGTAGATATTATAGCCGCCGGAGATCACGAGGTCCTTGCCGCGGCCGACGATGGATAATCCGCGCTGAAGCGCGTCGCCAAATAGAGAAACGGAAGGAAGGAGATGCATCCGATCAAGCAATGACGGCACTGAGCCCTTCCGGCTCATGTCCCTTGTGAAGCCAAGGCGGCCTACATGGTTTCGCCCATTTTCGTCATCGACTGGCGTCCACGTCGCCGCATCGCCCCGGTCGGAGTTGACCTGCGACAGGAATAGGCGCGCCCGCTGCCGATTATACCCGACGGCTGTTGTGATGAACTGAGCCGTAAATACGTGCGCAATGACTATCTTGCGATGCGCCTGCAGTCGCTCGGCCTTCGCCATCTTCGCGTTCCGATGCAGGATCTAATCGACGAGCGGGGGGCTGCGCGGATGTCGGATTTCGCCGCCTTCGGCCATACCTTCACCGTTTATGGTGTCGGCGCGCCGACAACCGAAGTCGGCGACCGCCTAGCCGCTGTAGCGCCGATCCTGTCCGGTGTGGAAGCTATTCTTCCGCCCGAGGCATTCGCCGAGACGTCAGCCCCACTTGCCGCATTCTCCCGCGCGATCGGCGCGCCGGTCATGCTCTCTAAGTGGCATGCCTCAGGTCGGCATGGCTTCCCCGCCGAAGAGGTTGACGAAGAATTCGCTGCGATCTCCCCGGGGCATCGCAGGCCTCTGCTTCGCTATCGAGCCGACGGAACCGCTTTGGCCCAAGCTGGAAGCAATCGCCGCTGCGTCGCACAAGTACGGCAAGCGCGCTCTGGTGCATCTGCGGCTAGCTGGCGCCACCTTTGCCGAGGATGCAGGCACGCCTGAGGAAAACGCGGGGCGGATTGCTGAGGCAACGCTCGCTGGTTGGACCCATCGGGCAGTGCTGGACATCGTGATAGATACCTTCGTCGATTTCGATCGGGGCTACTTTCTGCGCAGCGGCTTGTTGAATTCGCTTTGCGACTTGCGCCCCGCCGGCGCTGTCCTCCAGCGCTTGGCTGAGCTTTTGGCGGATACACCTCACAGCGGGAATCTGCGGGCGGAAGGATCACTTCGCTACTTCAGCATTGTCGGCAAGCACTACGCGCTTGCGTTGGGCAATTTGCCGACTCTGAACGGCTCGGCGACGGCAATCCGCCTTGATACCGGCGCCATGATTGCAACGGATGTCGAAGCCGCAGGCATGCCGATCCTCTTGTCTTGTCTTGATGTCGGCCTGCCGACCAAGCCGTGATCAAACCCTTCTTCCGGTCTCGACCTGTCCCGGGAGAGATCGGCCACCAGCTTCCTGAGCTTGCCGTCCTCGTCCTCTTCAGTCGCTTCATCTTGGTCGGCAGCAGCCCGTCATAGTCCAGTTGAAATGCGTCGCCTGGCTGATCCCAGCCCGCCGGCAGTAGCTTCAAGAGAGCCGGTTTGCACGGTGCTCGAGCAGCGGTTCGATCTTGCACATCCCGAGTTCGGCGGCATAGCGGCGGATCTGCCCTTCTAGTCCGCCGCATCGTTCTTACCGCGCTTGACGTGCGGTTTGTTTGACATATTGAGGCGGGATCAGCTTCAGCTCATGCTCAAACGACTGCATCAGGCGTGATCAGTGGTGCGAGCCCCCGCACGCTTCGATCACTAACACCGCGACGGCGGCTTCTCAGCCACCATCTCGGCGCGGAACAGTAACACGTCAGCCAGTTCGCCATCTTGGCGGCACGTCAAGGTCGGTGGGAGGCGGCTCTGGTCCTAGCCGCGCTTCGCTCACGACCGGTAATCCGGCTGCTCGCGGTCCAGCTTGCGGCGTAGCGCCTGCCAAGCGAGCCAGCCCTTGGTCTTGTCAGTGGTGAATTGCGCTACTGTGCGTTCCGAAACCTCTCTTGGCGGCAGGGAGAGCTTCGCCCCGGAAGCCTGAGCGGCCAGTTGGATGCGGCAGGCCTGTTCCAGGTACCACATCCAGTAGAACGCTTCCGCCACTGTCCAGCCCACCGTCAACAGTCCGTGGTTGCGCAGAATGAGACAAGGCTTGTCGGCGAGGTCGCCGACGATGCGCTCACGCTCAGAAAGATTGTCATCTGCCGCCACGCCTTCGTACTCGTGAATCGCCACGCGGCCATGAAACCCGATCGATATCTGGTTGAGTGGCAGGATGCCGCCTTCCTGCGCTGCCACCACCATGCCGGCGATGGTATGGGTGTGCATGACGCAGCGCGCCTCGTCGCGTGCCATATGCACGGCCGAATGAATGACGAAGCCCGCTGGATTTACCGGCCAGCTCGTCTCCTGCACTGCCTTTCCCTCGGCGTCCACCACCACGAGGGAAGAGGCAGTGACCTCTTCAAACAGGAGCCCGTAGGGGTTTACTAGGAATCTGTGGCCTTCGCCCGGGATACGCATGGAGAGATGCGTGTAAACAAGGTCGGTCATCCCGTAGACTGCGAAGAGCCGGTAGGCTGCGGCGAGATCCTCGCGCAGCTCCTGCTCGGTAGACTCGTAATCCGGATCGGGTTTCACAGGCGGTGCGGGTAGGGTCATATCAGTAGCCTCTGGTTGGATTGTAAAGATTGTAAAGCGCCTCACGCAGCTCGAAGGCTGAGATACTCGTCGCGACGTAGCGTGCGCACTCCCGGGTCGAGGGCCCGGCCCCGATATGGCTGGTTACGATGATTTTAGGATGAATCCAGGCCGGGCTGTCCGCTGGAAGCGGCTCCGGGTCGAACACGTCAAGCGCCGCCTGTCAGATGCCCTTCATCGAGTGCGGCGATGATATCGGCGAGGTTCTGATGGGCACCACGGCCGGCATTGATCAGCCCAGCACCCCTGGGCAGTTTCACCAGCAGCGGCGCGGAGAGGATCCCCGTGGTCTCCGGCGTTGCGGGTAACAGGCAGACAAGAATCCGGCTGCGCGCCAAGAAAGCGTCCAGTTCCTCTGCCCCCGGCGAAGTTCTCGAACGGCAACGCCTTGCGGCTGCGCGACCAGCCGATAACCGGAAAGCCGACACCCCTCAGCAAGTCCGCGGAACGCCGGCCCATGGCGCCGAGTCCCATGATGCCCACCGTGCATTCCGTGGCAGGTGTGGGGGTTGCGAGGAATCCCAGTTTTTCGCCTCGCGCGATCGGAAGATGCACGGCAAGTCCTTCTGCAGGGAGAGCGCTGCCCAAGCAACGTATTCCCCCATGCGCTGCGGCCCCTCGGCAGGGACCATACGCACTAGCGGCACGTGTCGCGGCCAAGCGGGATCGGCGACGATGTTGTCCACGCCGGCACCGAGGCTGAACAGCACCTTCAGGCCGGTAAAGTGAGCGAGCCGCCCGTGTTCCGGCTTCCACACCACCGCATAGCGCACATCGGCTGGGTCGAGATTCGCATCGTCCCACCAGCGTACCTCGAGATGCGGCGCCATCTCGGCTAAACTCTCGCGCCATTCGGCGATGGCTTTCTCGCTCGCCGTGTTTACAACGACAACCATGCGATCTTCGGACTTCGAAGCGTCCCGTTGCATTCTTCACACCCAAACTTGATTGAGATGGCGTTCGCGTGCGATTCACCCAAAAGGCCCAGCCGTTGTCATTATTGCCAACTCATTGGGATCAGGGAAACAGAGCAAGCAAGCCACTAACGCAAACCACGAACTCCGATCGAGCAAAACCGCTCTAGTGGAAAACTTTCACCGGCGGATTGATCAAGGGAAGAATGATGCGAGACGGCTTATCGACGTAACTGTGCACCGTGAGTATTGGCGTTTCTCCCACAGGCACTCGGCTGAAATGGCGGGAATCGGCGCCTGCGATTGCCAGACGGATCCGGTGACCGGCCTTCAGCAGCCAAGACGTTGGAAGAAGCCCGACGCGAAGTTCCATCTCAGAGTTCGGAACGACCGGGGTGATATCCTGGTGACGGTAAGTTCTGTAGGGACCGATCGTCCGGTCGTGATCCGGACTTTCACTCACTTTGCGATGTAGAAATCGCAATACGCCCTCGGTGATGTAATGCCGCTTTCCGCTTGGCTCAACGTCCTCGAGATATACGAAGATCGCTCCGTCGCTCGCCGTGGTCGATAACCAAACCACTGCCTCGGGGTGACCGGTGATCTCGACGTCAGCGACAGCCGGGGATGAGGTGTAAACCAACATTCTGTCGTCACGCCCATTCCATGACACATAGTACTCGTCGACCACCTGCGAGCCGATCCGCTCGTAGCGTGTGTCGGTGCCTGTTTCACAGCCGAAATCCACCTTGTAGTTGCAGCTGCCGGCCCCGGCCGTGGGGATCCCCGAGAGGGCTCCCTTGCTGTCGAAGAAGAGTTCCGAAGATGATGTTCCAGGCACCGGCCATGATTTGGAGGATTGCCACTTCTCAGCAATCATCGTGAAGTAGTGGATGGGGTCCTCTTCGTCACAGCCGCCGGCCTTCCCCTTCAGGTTAGCGTCGAAGAACCTCAAATACTCCATATGTTTTTCAAACTGCGGTACCGAACCGCAGCTCGCAGGACTGGCATTGATGTTCGCCCCATGGTCCCACGGTCCGAGGAGCAGCCTGTTCTTCCTATTGTTCAGAGAAAGGAACCGACGGACAGCCGCGTCGGAATATCCGTAGCCATCCCTCCACCCTGAAATCGCATAAGTTGCCACCTGATGCCTTTGCTCCGTGACGTAGGATGACGGGCTGATGACTTCACAGGTCATGGAGAGATCGCCGATCGACCCAGAGTCACGGCATGGTCTCTGATTGACGAATTCCACCATGTCAAAATTGGCGCTGTGCTCAGCAATGGCAGCACGCAAAAGCGTATTGTCCAGATCGGCGTCAACAGGGGCGGGACCCTCGAATGCCGGATCCGAATAATAGGGATAGCTGGCGACGGTCGCACGGTCGTCGCTGTCGAGCGCCTCAGCCAAATGTGTGTAGCCTTGCGGTACCGTTCGGCACATAAGACCACCCGGGTAGAACATATCTGTATAGGTGTCCCAGACCGCGTAAGTGGGAATGATTGCTTTGACGGCGGGATGGCCTGTGGTGGCCAAGAAATCGGCAGCAGCGCCAACGTAGGACACGCCTGTCGATCCGATTTGGCCGTCGGACCATGTCTGTTTTGTGATCCAATCGGCGATGTCGTAGAAGTCCATCCGCTCAACCGGAGACCGAAAGCCTCGGCGCGCGCCGAAGGAAGCTCCCGTCCCGCGAACGTCCACAACCACAACCGCATAGCCGTAGGGGACAAAGAAGTCCGGTGCGTAGCCATACAGCGGGTTGGGGTCGATCTCCGAGCCCTGCTTTAGTTTGCAGCGTCGATAGTACGGCGTGAAAAGCACGATAGATGGTAACCTGGTGTCCGACGGCAGATCGATCGGTAGATAGAAGTCCACCGCAAGGCGCGTTCCGTCGCGCACGGTTACATAGACCGACTTCAAACTGAAGCCGTTTGTGTATTGCGGCTTGGCCTGCTGCTGGTAGTCGAACGGGGTGACCTTCCAAGCAGATGACCCGCGCGTCGAATCCGACCCGGTGCCTGTCTGAGCCAACTTCTTCCTCCGCTAAACAATGCTTTTGCTACTGCCGCAACACGCACAATGCAGAGCACCGCACCCCCTGCGAGCGCATGATCCCATGTCGCTAACCTCGAGCGCCTCCCCGGTTAGGGCCGGGGAGGCGCTAGAGGCCGTGCTGCTTGGCTTCAGCCCTTGCAGAGATCGGCGGCCTTAGTACCGTCCGGCAACAGCAGCTTGTCGTAGCCGTATTCGCCGACAGCCGCCATCATCTCTGGGGAGCCGATATAGCCCTTAAGCTCCGCATTGAAAGCGTCGACCGAGGCATGGTCATCGAGCCGGAAGGCGAAGGCGGCATAGCCTGGCTTCTCCGGAGAGGTGAACGGATCGGCCAGTTCGATCCCGCCGTCGCTGCCGATAGCTCCCCTCAGACCCAAGGGGTCGCCGATTCCGATGTCCGCACGGCCCGCCTTCAAAGCCTGCACGATCTCCGCATAGCCGGCGACCTGCATGATTTTGTCCTCGGGGACGCCCACCTTTTGAGCGACCTTAACCGCTCGGTAGGCAGAGCCCGTGACCATGGTCAGGCCTTTGTCGCGAATATCTTCGTAGGAATGCAGATCTTTCGGGTTGCCCTTCGGCACAGCCGCCGCCGTTGGGATGGTGGCGATCGGGTCGGTGAACAGCACGTTGCGGCAGCGCTCGGGCAAGATGAACATGCTGTCGGTGATGATATCGAAGCGATCAGCCTGGAGGCCAGGAATGAGCGAGCCCCATTCGGTGACGACTGGCTCAATCTTGGTGACCCCCATTTTCTTCAAAACTTGCTGCGCTATGACAACGGCGCTGCCCAACGGCTCGTTGTTGCTGCCGGCATAGGCCCATGGGGGATCGTTTGAGAAACCGATTCGGATCGGCTCTCCGTTTTTGATCTTATCCAGGAGGGAAGCGGCCGAAGCTGCCCCGGTGAGTGTTCCCGATGCAAGCGCCGCCATACCCAAGGCAGCAAATCCCCTCAGAAGTACACGCCGATCCAAAGCGCATTTTCCCCCAAAGTATGTCCAATTCGCCATCGGTATTTCTCCTTTCTTATTCTGCCATAGGCGCACTATACTCAAATCAGTGCGTAACGTTACCCATGGCGTGGGTTCCCCTTTTGTGGTGAGCCGAAATCTATTGGCGACAGACAGACTTTCATCAATCAAATCCGACAGGTGTCGCGTGCGCCCACAACCGTAAGCATAACAGCCGCTGTGGGCTGCTTTCGTGCGAATCGCCGTTCTAGGCGCAGAAAATCGTCGTCATTCCACGCTTTTGTGTTCAGGCCCGTTTTGGCAGACACGATCGCAAAACTCCCTGCGAGGTAGATGTTCCGCCCACGGTTCCGGATCCTTGCGGGCACGCTGGCTGGAAACCGGCGTGCCCGCCGGGGGCTCATCCAACCGCTTGGAGGTACCCTCTTCCGGCCCGGGTCGGCGAGGCCCTGCGTGGCCGCATCGCCAAGCGGGCGAGGGGCCGCGAGATCCACCTGGAAGGCCCAGGTTCGCCTCTGCGCTCGCCACCGTCGGCTGAGCGCCGCCGGCAAGAAGGCGCAAGTCGTGGCCGCCGCGATCGCGCACGAGATGGCGCCGTGCCTGTGTGGTATCGGCGGCCAGGTGGCGCCGCCTGGAAGCGGACGATCAAAGCGGTCAAAGACCGAAAGTGGCCATTCATTCGATCATCCAGAAGGTTCGGGACCATCGGTGACCCGCCACGCGACGGCACTCCCGAAAAAGGGCATCGGTCGAATGATTAGCAGACCCAGGCCTCCGCGCCCTCGCAAACACCTGCATGGAGAAACTCATTGACCGCGAGACATAGGAGTTAGCTCTTTGTGTCTCGACCGCCTGTTCCTAAGCCAGCACCAGTGGACGGCGCATATGCCAATCGGTCTCCTGCTGATAGGCGTCGGCCACTTTGAGCACGCAGGCCTCGGCGAATGGACGGCCGGTGAAGGAGATGCCGATCGGCAGCCCGTTTGGATCGAAACCACAGCTTACGCTGACCGACGGCAGGCCCAAGTAGTTGAAGGCCGCGGTGTTAGCCCAAATCCTAGAGGACCTGGCACGAGCGTCGGCCGGCCCTTCGTCGACGTCCGTTTCGGCGAGGGTTGGGATGCAGATAGGGATGGTGGGTGTGGCGAGCACGTCGACGCGGCCGAACACCTCTTTTAAAAACTCGGTTAGGATTGGCCCGCGCCGCGACAGGGCTTCTACATAGTAAGTGCCAGGGATGGCGCAGCTCGCATAGAGCCAGCTCGACGTATGCGGGGCATAGTCCTGTGTGCGCTGGCGCATCCACTCGGCATGGATCGTGGCTGCTTCGACCCCCATCACGACGTTAACATAGGCATGGATTGCGTCCAAAAATGGCAGCGCCATGCTTCTGACGGTGGCACCGCGTTTGGCCAACCCCCTGACGGCCTCGTCAAATGCAAGCGCCACCGGCTGATCGGCATTCTCTAGGAAATGCATCGTGGCCACACCGATCTTGAGATCGCCGAGCTGCCATCGAGTGTCGCCTCGTAGTCAGGTACTTTCTCAGACGAACTGGTCGGGTCCAACCTATCATGCCCGGCGATCACCGACAGAATGCGTGCGCAATCGCGGGCGGTACGGGCAATGGGCCCGACATTGTCGCAGGAAAAGGAGAGCGGCATGACGCCGGCACGGCTGACCCGGGTCTGAGTCGGCTTGATGCCCGTAACGCCGCAGGCTGCCGCCGGAATCCGGATTGACCCGCCAGTGTCGGATCCTAGCGCCGCATAGGTCATGCGCGCGGACACAGCGGCGGCGGAGCCCGACGAAGAGCCGCCCGCGACGTGCCGCAAGCTCCAAGGGTTGTGACAATCGCCGAATTCTCTGTTGTGCCCCGTTCCGTTCGCCGCGAACTCCGCCATATTGAGGCCGCCAAAGCTGTAGGCGCCGGCTGCGTCCATGCGGGCAAGGACGGTGGCTGTCACCTCAGGCACGAAGTCCTTGCGGATGCGCGAGCCGCACGTGCATGGCTTGCCCTTGCGGTAGAACATGTCCTTGTGGGCCATTGGCACGCCATGCAACTGGCCGAGCTTGGCGCCTTTCTTCACCGCCAGATCGGCTTTGCGCGCGGATCTCCGGGCGCCTTCATAGTCAAGCCAAATCGTGGCGTTGAGCTCTGCATCGCTGCGCTCAATATTGGCAAAGCAGGCATCGAGGAGCTCGAGCGATGAGAGCTTGCGATTGTGCACGGCGTATGCAGCCTCGCTCAAGGTGAGATCGGCGGGATCGCTCATTGAGCATTTCCTGGGTCTCGTATGAGCGCCGCCTCGAAGCTCGCCGGCTCTTCTTCGAAGCGCAGGGAGCCGCGCAGGCTCTCCATGCTGTTAATCATGTCAGCAAACCGGTCACGCCGACGCGTGGCGTTGTCGTTCGGCACCGATATGGCGTGCCACGTCGATATCCACCATTCGATGTGCATCAGAAACTCGTTCACGCTGCCCCCTGCCCAGCTTGAAGGGTATCCTACAAACTGCACGCCTCAGCTTCGTTGGACACCGATACTCAATTGAGCCTCCCAATGCCGAGAGGTGCTCAGGCCCTCATCGCCATTCCATCACCACCGGGATCAGATGCGCCGTCCAGCAAGCCATCGACAATCCGAATGCCGTTAATCCACGCAACCCCAAAGCTCAAAGGGCTCCGGATAACTTCGTAGCCCCTTTGCTCAAGGGCCTTGCTGACCAAACGTGGTATGCGATTGGTGACGTCGATCGCATTGCTTGTTGCGGAAAAGCGAGGGCTGGACACGGCCTCGATCATGGACATGTCAAAATCGAGAACGTTCAGAATCGCTTGAAGAACGCCCATCGCAATTTGTGTAGCGCCTGGTGCTCCGACCACGACATAGGGTTCGTCGCCCTTGAAGACAAACGAAGGACACATTGAACTGAACCGCGCCTTACCCGGCACAATCGAACCTGCGCGGCCCGGACGGGGGTCGAACACTCCCATGCAACCGTTGTACATAAAGCCCAGCCCTCGCGTAATCACGCCTGACGGCATACCCAGCGAATGGGTCATCGTCACGCAGTTGCCATCTCGGTCGACAGCGCTGAGGTGCGTGGTGTCCTTGCTCGGAAATCCAGAATTGAATCGGGGAACGTCAGCCTTGATCCCTGCGGAAATTCTTTCCGCAAGTTCCTTGGCGTAATCCTTGGCGATGAGTCGATCGACCGGGACGTCGACAAACTTCGGATCACCAATAAACCGGTCCTTGTCGATTGTAGCGTATTTCATCGCCTCACAGGCGATCCTGACATACTCCTCGGTATTATGGCCGAGGCCTTTGAGATCGAAATTCTCGAGAATATTGAGCATCTGAAGCAACATGACACCCCCGCCGGGGGGTTGGTTGGTTGCCACGCGCAATCCCCTGTATTCGCCCCAGATCGGATCGCTGACTCGGGGGGTGTAGGTCGCCAGATCTTCCCTCGAAATCAGCCCGCCATTCGCCTTCATGTCTTGCGCGATCTGCTCGGCGATTTCACCTTTGTAGAACACGTCAGCGCCTTCGCGAGCGATCAACTCAAGCGTGTTGGCGAGGTCAGAATTGACAACGAGATCGCCAACAATCTTCGGGCTGCCATCCTCGTGGCAATAGATTGCGCGGCCCGATTCGGCGTATCTGAGCCGCTCGTGGTTTGCGACGCGCCCCATTTGCCCGTCGGCTGACCACCAGTCGGCGACGGAGGGTCGGACTGTCCAACCTTTTCTTGCGTAATCGATCGCCGGCGCCATGACTTCTGCCCAAGGAAGGACGCCGTATTGGGCGTGAGCAACCTCGTAGGCGCGCAAAGATGACGGTACGCAGATCGATTGGTATCCAAGGTCGTTGAGCCGCCCTTCCAAAATGAAACCAAAGCCATCCCGGGCTTCGCCTTCAATCAAATTTTCCCACATATCCTCGCGCGCGGCGAGCGGGGCAGGCGCATGGAAGTCAATATACTGATGACGTCCTTTGGACGGTGCATAAATGCCCATGCTGCCAAACCCGGCAATGCCGCACATCATCGGATCGACGACCCCTTCGACCAAAGCGCAAGCAATGGCCGCATCAATGGCGTTTCCACCGGCTTTCAGTATTTCGGCTCCGACCTCGACAGCCTCAGGCTCTGGGGCCACAATCATTGCGTCGCGGTTTTTCATACGAGATCTTCTCCGATGTTTTGATTTGGTGTGGTGCTACCGAAATAGGTTGGGTTCGACTAACTCCGTGAGAACCACGTGTCGGTTCTGGATTGCGCTGCTCGCAACCCAATATTTCCTTGTGGCGCCGGAGATCAAAGCGCAGACCTACGGCCGATTGAATGAATTGGGCAAACTGCGGACCGGAAAGCCCAATCCCGGTGGTTTGGAAACGGCAGATCGGTCGGTAGTATAAAGTCACCGGAAGGCGCGTGCCGTCGCGCTCGGCTACACAAACCGACTTCAAACTGAAGCCGTCTCTGTACAAGGGCTTGGCTTGGCCCTGGCAATCGAATGGAGTGACCTCCCAAGCAGATGCCTTGAGCGTCGAATCCGACCCGGTGTTTGCCTGAGCCACCTTCTCCTCCTCAGTCGACTCGCAAAACAATGCTTTGTTATTGCCGCGCGGCACGCAAAACGCATATCGCGCCTCCACTGGAACTTGCCGTTTGGGCAGCTTGGTACAGGACCGCTCACTGCCCACTTCGTAGCGTAGCCTCGTCATATGGCCAGTTCTGCGCAAATCGCCCGCTGCAATCGCAGCAAATGGGCGTTTTCTCGCCGCATATGCACGAAGCCGACTATCGGCCGGGATGAAGGTTCCACGACCTGTACGCCACCTCCGGCTCCAAGCCGACTCCGTCCAAGCCTAGGCGATTGTGTCCTGGAGCGCCGTCTGGCCCTGGCCGACCTCGGCACGAGGATCCGAATTCAAGCCAATGAGGCGACGACGACCCAACGATCGCGGGCCAGATCCTGACGTATTAAAGCCGGAGAGCAGCATGCTGGCGGCAGAAAAGATCGCGTCGGTCCGCTGCCGACGGGCACTTGAGCAACGCGAAAAATATGCAGAAAATGGCACGGATTCGCTGATTTCCTGCGTGCGGCACGGACAATTCTCGGCGGCTTGTTCCTTCAGGTCCCTATAATCACGCCGGCGTCCGCGACGCGCGCACCGGGCGCGCCACACGAATGCACGTAAACTCAATCAGGTGACCGTTATGGCAGCTCATAAGAAGACTATAATAGGAATTGTCGGCGAATATGAAGATGAAAAGGAGAATTACTTCTGCAGCCATCTGTACGCACGTGCAATCGAACGAGCTGGTGCTCTGCCGATAATCTTACCGTACGTAGAAGCGGGTCAGCTGAAAGATATACTCGATCTGATATCAGGGCTTGTGCTTTCAGGTGGGAAAGATTTGGCGAGCGAAACTTACGGTGCCGCTCCTCATCCGGCCGCTAAAGTTCAACCGGCGCGGGACAACTTCGAAATTGCGCTGACGCGCTTGGCACTCGAACGTTCAATGCCCATTCTCGGTGTCTGTCGGGGAATGCAGCTTCTGAACGTAGTCGCGGGAGGTACGCTCTATCCGCATACAATCGACGAGCTTCCAAACGGACTTGACCACCGGAATGGGAGACCATTGGAGGAAGCTGCTCACGATGTTCATTTGGAGCCTAATACACTACTGTTCCAGTATAATGGGGGGTCATCGTCGCTGCGAGTGAATAGCGGGCATCACCAAGCCGTTAAGCGGGTGGCACCTGACTTCATCGTATCCGCGCGGGCAAATGATGGCCTTGTCGAGGCAATCGAGGCCCCCGGCCGGCCTTTTGTGGTCGGAGTTCAGTGGCACCCGGAGTTCTTCTATGAGAGCGAGCCGGCCAGCCGTCACCTCTTTCATGGCTTTGTTGACGCTTCTAGATGAGCGCCACATCGGACGTGCCAAAAAGCTTCGGCTTGGAGCAAAATCGATTTGTATTTTGATCGCGTTCTATGCTCGTGATTTGCCCGAAAAAAGAGCTGGCATGAGGCGCGCCCTGTCCTTTTCGGAATAAATGTATGTTTGCGATTTGCTTAAAAGGAGGAATGAACCAAGATGATTTCTCGACGTAACTTCTTCAAGGCTGGCATCGCTGTTGGAACAGCTTTATCTATACCTTCGGTCTTGAGGGCGCAGACATCGCCAACATCGGGGCAAACGGTAAGTATGGCGACGGCTGACATCGGCATCTTCGATCCCATTTTGTCGACGACCGAAATGACCTACGACCATGCCTTGGCGATCCACGACACGTTGTTCGGGATTGACTCCAAGCTCCTCCCGCAGCCGCAAATGGTCAGTAAGTGGGGCGTTTCCGACGACAAGAAGACCTATACGTTCGAACTCCGAGACGGCCTACGCTTTCACGACGGCAGCCCTGTAACTGCCGCCGACTGTGTGGCCTCGATCCGGCGCTGGGGCGTCGCTGATTCCGGCGGGCAGCTGATCATGGCGCGTACCAGGGATATCTCGAAAAAGGACGACAAGACTTTCACGATCGATCTAAAAGAGCCGCTGGGTCTGCTGGTCGACATCTTGGCATCACCGAGTGGGCTTTTCCCCGCTATTATGCGCGAGAAGGACGCAGATCGGCCCCCAACCGAGCAGGTCACCTCGAACATCGGTTCGGGGCCATTCAAGTTCAATGAGGCTTTTGCCAAACCCGGCGCAAGCTTCGTCTACGAGCGCAACGAACAATACGTTCCGCGCAAAGAGCCTGCAGACGGATTGGCCGGAGGTAAGAGCGTCAACATAGATCGCGCCATCTGGCAAGTCATGACCGATCAGCAGACTGCAATCTCTGCCCTGCAAGCAGGTGAGATTGATTATTGTCCGGCGCCGCCAGCCGACCTGTACTCCGTGATCGACAGTGATCCCAAGCTTGAACTTCAGGTTCAAAATAAAGCTGGCAAGGTATATTATCTTCGCATGAACTTCCTGCAGCCGCCGTTCAATAATGTAAAAGCGCGCCAGGCAATGCTTCACCTGGTCGACCAGGAAGCGTTCTTGAGCGTCATGGCCCCCGATTCTAGATACGCCCACCCTGTCACATCAATATTTGGAAACAGCGCCCCGTATTCCAACGACGAAAATACAGGATGGTTCAAAAAGGGAGGAGATCCGGAAAAGGCCAGGCAACTGTTTCAGGAAGCCGGGTATGCCGGTGAGAAGGTTGTCATTCTCCAACCTACGGACTGGCAGACGGGCAGCACTGCCTCGCAGCTCTTGGGGGCTGCGTTGCGCAAGATTGGGGTCAATGTCGAGCTCGCACCAATGTCGTTTGCTGAGCTTGCCACACGTCGGGCGAACAAGGGCGCCACCGAGGATGGTGGGTGGAACATGTTCATCTCGAATGATTCCGATATGAGCTTCGGCGATCCAATAAGCGTTCCTTTCTTACGTGCAGATGGCGACAAGGCCTGGTACGGCTGGCCGAAGAACGACGAATACGAGGCTCTGCGGGCCAAATGGGCAGATGTGGATTCGTTCGAAGAGCGCAAAGCACTGGCCCACAAGATGCAGCGAGTATGGTGGGACTTCGTCGGGGGATTGATGTTAGGTCAAATCGTTTCGCCAATTGCGCGCCGCAAGACGCTCACGGGCCTTATTGAGCTACCTGTCGGGTACATCCCGATGTGGAAGATGCAGAAAGCATCGGCCTAATGGCTGTCTACATTCTGCGCAGATTGGTTTCGGCCATCGCCGTCATGGCGATGGTCGGGATCTTCGTCTTCCTGCTTCTCAGGCTGGCGCCTGGCGACCCGGCGGCCATGATCGCCGGCAGGTCGGCTACGGAGGAGATGCTCGCAGGCATCCGCGAGCAACTGGGACTGAACGAGCCGCTGCCGGTTCAGTTCATACGTTGGCTGCGGGACATGCTAGGCGGCGATTTCGGTACCTCAATCTTTGCGGGACGCCCTGTCCTCGAGCTCATCTCGCAGCGTCTTGAGCCGAGCCTTTCGCTGTCAATCCTGACGATGATCCTTTCGGTTACGGTCGGGGTCTCTTTCGGCATCCTTGCCGCATGGCGAACTGGCGGGTTCCTCGACCGCCTCCTCGCGGCCTTCTCGGCACTTGGTTATTCCATCCCGGTTTTTGTCATCGGCTACTTCCTCATATACTTCTTCGCCATCAGGACACGCTGGCTACCGGTGCAGGGATATGTGCCAATCGATGGTGGCCTCGGATCATGGTTCGCCCACCTGGTCCTGCCCACCGTGGCTTTAGGCCTCGGCCACATTGCATTCATCGCCCGGGTCACACGTGCAAGCATGCTCGAGGTGCTGTCGGAAGATTATATGCGAACGGCCGCTGCCAAGGGCGCTTCGTCCTACGCCATGCTTTTCCACCATGCCTTGAAGAATGCCGGCGTCCCGATCCTGACCGTCATAGGCATAAGCTTCGCTTATCTGATCGGCGGGGTCGTCCTCACCGAAACGGTGTTCAACATACCCGGTATCGGTCGCCTGGTGGTGGATGCGATCAACAACCGGGACTATCCCATCATTCAGGGCGTGGTCATCCTGACTTCAGGTCTCTACGTCCTTATTAATCTCGCAGTCGATCTGGCCTATACGCTGATCGATCCGCGTGTGCGGTACTGATATGACGCTCATCTCCGCACCATTTGAAGCCGTGCCGATGGGTCGGCTGCAGCTATCCGATCTTCCCCGTCTGGCAAGGCGACACCCGCTGGTCCTGGTCGGCGGCGGCCTGTTGGGACTTCTGATCATCCTGGTGCTCGCTGCCCCGCTTTACGCCGGCGATCCAGTGAACATGGATCCATTCAAGCGCCTCCAGCCGCCCTCCGCCGAAATGTGGTTTGGGAGCGACAATCTGGGCCGGGATGTGTTTGCGCGAACGATCTTCGGTGCCCGCATCTCCCTTGTGGTCGGATTGTTGTCGGCGGCGTGCGCGGCTTCTGCCGGCCTTCTGATCGGCGTCATCGCCGGCTACAGCCGCAGCTTCGACAATCTCGTCATGCGGGTCATGGACGGGCTGATGTCGATCCCGACGATTCTGCTGGCGATTGCGCTCATATCTCTGACGGGTCCCGGGATCGGCATCCTCATCGTCGCGATCGCGATCCCCGAGACGCCCGCCGTCGCGCGGCTGGTTCGCTCGGTGGTTCTGGGGGTTCGCGAGCGGCCCTATGTGGAGGCCGCGCTCTGCGGCGGGGCGCGCCTGCCGAAAGTGCTGTGGCGGCATATCCTGCCGAGAACGGTTCCGGCGCTCATGGTGCAGGGCGCCACCGTCTGCGCCAGCGCGATCCTGACGGAGGCGGGGTTGAGCTTCCTCGGCGTGGGTGTGCCGCCCGAGGTTCCAAGCTGGGGCAACATGATTGCCAGTTCGCGGCTGTATCTTTCGATCGCCCCCTTGACGATCTTTGCCCCCGGTATCTGCCTTGCCGTCACCGTTCTTGCCGTCAACCTGCTCGGGGACGGCCTACGCGACCTGTTCGATCCGCGCGCCAAGCGGGGGCGCTGACATGCAGATGCATCAAACCACAGGGAACGACGTGCTTCTCGATGTACGAAATCTAGAAACGCACTTTTACGGCGAAGAAAGCGTGACCCGTGCCCTGGGCGGCATCAGCTTCCAGGTGAAAAAAGGCGAGACGCTTGGCGTCGTCGGCGAATCCGGGTGCGGAAAGAGCGTTACCGCTCTCTCCATCCTTCGCCTGCTGCCGAAGGTAAGCGCCAGGACAGTCGGCGGCGAGGNGGAAAGAGCGTTACCGCTCTCTCCATCCTTCGCCTGCTGCCGAAGGTAAGCGCCAGGACAGTCGGCGGCGAGGTCCGCTTCCAGGGTCGTGACCTGCTTGAGCTTTCCGATCGCGAGATGCGAAAGATCCGCGGCGACCAGATCGCCATGATCTTCCAGGAACCAATGACGAGTCTCAATCCGGTCTATACGGTCGGCCACCAGATCGCCGAGGCGGTTCAGATCCACACCAAGGCCTCGCGATCCGTTGCCATGGCGAAGGCCGAGGAGATGCTCCGTCTCGTCCGCATCGCCGACCCCGAGCGTCGCGTCAACAATTATCCCCATGAAATGTCGGGCGGCATGCGCCAGCGCGCCATGATCGCCATGGCTCTTGCCTGCTCACCGCAACTGTTGATCGCTGACGAGCCCACCACTGCGCTCGACGTCACGATCCAGGCGCAGATCCTGCGGCTGATCGTCGATCTGAGAGAGCGCACGGGAACGGCTGTGATGTTCATCACGCATGACCTGGGCGTTGTTGCCGAGACATGCGAGCGTGTGATCGTGATGTATGCCGGCCGTATCGTGGAACAGGCCAACGTCATAGATCTGTTTGCGCGTCCGGCGCATCCCTACACTCAAGCCCTCATGCGCTCGGTGCCTGACCGGCGGCGCGGCCGTCAGCGCCGCCTTCCAGAAATCCCCGGCATCGTGCCAAGCCTGCGCGAGTCTATTGTGGGCTGCAGCTTTGCGCCTCGCTGCCCGTTCGCGATCGAAATTTGCCACGACAAGACGCCCGCCCTGCGAGATGTCGGGTCGGACCACGCCGCAGCCTGCTGGCGCGCCGAAGAGGTCATGGGCGCATGAACGGTCCTCTGCTGAAAGTCGAGAATCTAACCAAGCATTATCCGCTCGGTGCGGGATTCCTAAAGAAGACCATCCCGGTGATCCGGGCGGTGCAGGGTGTATCGTTCACCGTTGAGGCAGCCGAGACCCTCTGCATCGTCGGGGAATCCGGCTGCGGCAAGTCGACCGTCGCGCGGCTCCTGATGCGACTCGTGGGGCCGACCGCCGGGCGCGTGCTGATTGAAGGAACCGACATTGCCGGCCTCAAGAAGGACGCGCTTCGCGCCTGGCGCCGTCGCATGCAGATGGTCTTTCAGGATCCTTACTCGTCGCTGAACCCGCGCCTCACCGCCGGACAGATCATCACCGAACCCGTCGAGAATTTCGAGCGCCTCAGCCGGAAGCAGCGCCAGGCACTCGCCGCGGACCTTCTCCGAAAAGTCGGAATGTCGCCTGAAATGATGCACAGGCTGCCATCCGAATTGTCGGGCGGTCAGCGGCAGCGGCTCGGCATTGCACGCGCCCTGTCGCTCAACCCCTCTCTCATCATCGCCGACGAAGCGGTGTCAGCCCTTGATGTCTCCGTGCAGGCTCAGATCCTGAATCTGCTTCTGGATCTCCAGCAGCAGATGGGCATTGCCTTCGTCTTCATCTCACATGACCTTGGCGTCGTGGAGCATATCGCGCATCGCGTGGCCGTCATGTATTTGGGGCGGATCGTGGAGCTCGCTCCGTGTGAGGCGCTCTTCGCGAACCCGGTCCATCCCTATACCGAGGCGCTGATCGCGGCAGCTCCGGTGCCGGATCCCACCCGGGTTCGGCTGGACGCGCCCGTGGAAGGCGAGGTGCCGAGCCCGATCAATCCGCCGAGCGGGTGCGCATTCCACCCGCGCTGCCCGCTCGCGGTCGAACGCTGCCGCAACGAGCTTCCGCCTTTGATGCCGATGCCCGACGGGCGCGTCGTGGCCTGTCATGTCCGCGCCCCGGCTACAGAGATTCCAGGCCAGCTAGCTGAAGCGGGTGTTCATTCGCTTGCGCATGTTGCTGAGCCGCATAATCCGATCCTGCTGCATTCGAAAGCCCAAGAATAGCCGCAGATGATCCGCCGGTTATCCTGCTTAATTGCTGCGCCACCAATTTGTATTGAGGAGAGATTATGAACTACCGCATCATCACTGGCGAGATCGAACATGAGGCAAACACGTTCAGCAAGGTGCCGACCACGCTCGAGCATTTCCGGTCAGGCGCCTTGCTGCTGGGCGACGAGATTCTGCCGGCGCGGCGGGGCACACGCACCGCCCTGGGCGCGGTGTTTGAGGCGGCCGAGAAATTCGGCTGGACGCTTTCTCATCCGCTCGCAGCTAGCGCCACCCCTGGGGGCATGTTGAAGAAGGAAACTTTTGAACAGCTATGCGCCTGGTTTCTTGCAGGCGCCGAGGGCTGTGATGGTGCCCTCATTAACCTACACGGTGCGATGGTCGCTGAAGGTTGCGACGATCCAGAAGGCGAGATCCTCGCCGGATTGCGCGCATTGCTCGGGCCAGACGCGCCGATCGTCGCAACGCTCGACTTGCACGCCAATGTCACTCAGAAGATGGCGGCTAACGCCTCGGCGCTGATCGCCGTGCGAACCTATCCTCATATCGACTACTATGAGCGCGCCTGGCAGGGGGCCGAACTGCTCGACCGCGCCCTACGCGGCGAGATTCGTCCCCGCACCGTCATAGCCAAACGCCCGATGATGCACGGTCTGGATTATGGGCGTACTCAGGCAGGTCCGATGCGCGAATTGATCGACCGCGGCGAGGCGTTGGAAGCCTCTGGCAAGGCGCTTGTTGTCAGCGTCTGCGCCGGGTTCTCTTGGAGTGACATTTACGATGTCGGCCCCAGCGTCACTATTACCGCCGACGGTGACACCACTGATGCGCAGCGCATCGCCGACGAATTCATGGATTACGCGTGGGAGACACGCGCGTTTGCCTCCGGCCGAGACACTTCTATCACCATTGCCGAGGCGGTTGAGCGCGCCAAGTCGGGCGAAGTTCGCGCCGACAAGCCGCTGGTGCTCGCTGATGTCAGCGACAATCCTGGCAGCGGCGCTTACGGAGATGCGACGGACCTGCTACGCGCGATGATGGCGGCCGACCTCCAGAACGCGGCCTTCCATGCGATCTTCGATCCGGCGGCAGTGCAGGCCGGCGCCGCGATCGGCGTCGGCAATAAGGGGCGCATCGTGCTCGGCGGCAGTCATGCCCCCGAGATGGGTGGCGGGCCGCTCGAGGTCGAGGCGCAGATCGTCTCGATCACCGACGGCCAATTTCGCTGCCATGGCCCCATGGGCGGAGGCGCATGGCGCAATTACGGGCCAAGCCTGATGGTGCGAGTTGGCGGCGTCGAAGTAGCGGTGGTCTCGCGGAACGGCCAAGCGACTGACCTCGCCCAGCTCACCTCGCTGGGCATTGACCCCTTTCACTGCGCGACGATAGCATTGAAGTCTTACCACCATTTCCGCGCGGCCTTCGAGCCGATCGCGCGCGATGTAATTACGGTCGACGGCGGCGGGATGGCGGGATCCGCCGCTATGTCGAAGGCAGTGCGTCGCCGTGTCCGCCGTCCGATCTGGCCGCTCGATGACATCAAGCTCTAGCGCGCTTCGTGCGTATCTGATGAAACCGGCCTTTGACTCCGATTTGACGGCGGCCAGTTTTCGGTCCGACCCTAGGTCGTACGCGTTGCCTGTCACCTTCACCGGTCAGGCAAGATTGCAGCTCATGCCTGACACCGCCGATAGCCTGCATCTCGAGAGCATACAGATTCCTTTCCAGGGCGGGCTATTCGACCGTGTCCTCGGCCCCTGGCGGACGACCGATTACAATAGCTGCAAATCGCCGCTGCCTGCCGCTTGGATCTCGCGTGACAGTGGCGCGCGCCGGACCCTGGCAATCCAAGAATGCGCAACACGCTCGTCTAACTGTCCTGGTTTTGATTGCAACACCAGCCGCATTCGGGATTGGCAAAATGGTACAAGGCCTCGTCGAACGGTTTTGAATAGGTCGGGCAGGACGGCCGCGGTCTGCTCCATCGCCTGGCGGCGTTGCGCCCGTGTTCCTGTGGCTCAGGACGCCCGTCAGTCGATTTCGACAGCCCGCATCTCCTGGCGAACGAATGGGATTCTTCCGCCGTTCGGTTCGACAGCTCACGGATGGAGCCGTCATCAGCATCTCCATGGGGTTAGTTAAATGCGTCATGTCTATGTCAACGGTGACTATCTGCCGGAAACCGAAGCCCGCGTCTCGATCTTTGACCGCGGATTCCTATTTGCAGACAGCGTTTACGAGGTGACCCTGGTCCTTGACCGGAAGCTCGTCGATTTTCCTGGTCATATGGCCCGCCTGCGCCGTTCGCTTGGTGAACTGAAAATGCCGTTCTCGCTCACCCAGGAAAACCTGCTGGAAATCCATCGCGAACTGATCGAGCGGAACGAAATCAGCGAAGGTCTAGTCTATGTCCAAGTGACACGTGGGGCGTCGGACCGCGATTTCGTCTTCCCGCACGAATCGACGCCCAATACAGTTGTGCTCTTCACGCAGAAGAAAACGGTGCTCGATAGCCCACTCGCTGCCCGTGGTCAGTTTGTCGTCACGCTGGAGGATCTGCGTTGGCGGCGCTGCGACATCAAAACTGTTCAGCTCCTATATCCATCAATGGCAAAGATGCAGGCCAAGGCCCAGGGGGCCGATGATGCGTGGTTCGTCAAGGACGGATTTATCACGGAAGGTTCGTCAAGCAACGCCTACATCGTCACGACGGACGGAACGATCGTGACACGAGATCTTTCCACCGACATTCTGCGAGGCATTACCCGCGAAGCCGTGCTGCTATGCGTTGGTAATCTTCAGCTCCGGATAGAGGAGCGGCCGTTTACGGTACCGGAAATCGAGAAAGCCGCGGAAGCGTTTTCCACATCCGCGTCAAGTCTGGTCACCCCCGTCGTGAACATCAATGGGAAGCCGATCGGATCCGGTAAACCGGGGGCCACCACAGCGCATTTGCGACGAATTTACGTCGACCAAAGCCGTGCTTCGGCGATGTAGGGCTTTTGGCCAGACCATGCGGATTACCACAGAGTCCGAAGTACCAACCTCCGGTCGTACCTTGCGCGACAATTCCTACTCAATTCTAAACGGGTCCGGTTTTTTTGATAGGAATGCCCGTCCCGGTGTGCGGAGGTGAAGGTCGCCGAGACGGCAAGAGGATTCATAGACGTTCTATGAAAGCATTGTCACGGTAAGCCGTTTTGAGCGGAACCAGCTTGCCGAATTGCGGGTGTATCCACTCGAACTCGGTCACTCGAAAAAGTTTGCCGACCCGGGCATCCCGCAGTTCGCGCCGGCACCTCAAGCGAAAGCCATTCTAGGTGTTTGATCCCGGGCTTTGATGGTGCAGTCTTCTCGCAGGGATGGAGGGATGCGCTATGGGCCAGGTTCTATACGGGAGCGCCACGACGACAGAGGCGATCAGTCGAGCGATATAAAATGGTTAAGAGAGCCTGAGGCCTCTGGCAAAGCGCTACGGGATCAACCAGAAGACCGTTGCCAAGTGGAAGAAGCGCAACTCGGTCGCCGACCTCGCGAGCGGGCCGAAAGAACCGCATTCGTCGGTGCTCTCGCTGGAAGAGGAAGCAATTATCGTCGCCTTCCGCAAACACACATTGTTGCCGCTCGATGACTGTCTCTATGCGCTTCAGCCGACGATCCCTCACCTGTCGCGGTCTTCATTGCATCGCTGCCTGCAGCGGCACGGCATCAGCCGGCTCCCGGAGATCGAAGGCGACAAGGCGCCCAAGAAGAAGTTCAAAGCCTATCCGATCGGCTTCTTCCACATCGACATTGCCGAGTGCAAACGGCCGAGGGCAAGCTGCGCCTGTTCGTAGCCATCGACCGCACATCCAAGTTCGCCTACGCCGAGCTCCACCGGGAGGCAGGCAAGATGGTCGCAGCTCAGTTCCTGCGCAATCTGATCGCGGCGGTCCCTACACTATCCACACGGTGCTGACCGACAACGGCATCCAGTTCACCATGACCTGGGACCCTTGTTCCCTCCAGTTCAATGGAGAGTCCGGAGTTTTTTCTGGCCTCATGCGGCCTGTTTTTCCAGAGCCATTTTGATGGCGAATTCGATGGGCGTGATGTTGCCCAGG